>JAITJY010000174.1 GCA_031278675.1 Bifidobacteriaceae bacterium | reverse complement strand
CGAACAGTTAGAGGAACTATTGACTGAGCATTTGGGCACGTTGCGCGACCGCCGCACCGAGGCCTTTCAGGCGCCAGCCTGACAGCCCGCCCCCCACGGCCGATGCCGTTTGGCCGCCTCGACGGCATCGGCCAGGGGGCCGTCCCCGGCTCACAAACCCGGGGCCCGGCCGCGAAAGCCTCCCGAGCGATCCAGGCCGGCAATACCCGCCCCGCTGGTCGATGCCGTTTCGCCGCCCCCGCGGCACCGGCCAGCGGGAGCGTCCCAACCCCCCAATACCGCCCCCTTGGTCGATGCCGTTTCGCCGCCCCCACGGCACCGGCCGGGGGGCTCTCTCAGGGCACTCGCGTTAGCCTCCCAGGCCGCCCTGGCGGGCTCCGTGGCGGGTGAAACTGGGACCGGCCGCAACGCTCGGCGCAACGCGCTGACCTGCCCGGACGGCCATTCTCATACCAGTTACCCAGGCCGCCCTGGCGGGCTCCGTAATCATGGGAAGTGCGGCGGGAGACACCACTCGGCGCAACGCGCTGACCTGCCCGGACGGCCACTTTCGAGTCAGGTGCGTTTGATTAGGCGACCGGCTATTCCTGTTAGCGCTAACATGGCGGCCGCCGCCATCAGCACCAGGGTTATCGAAGAACCGTAAGATGCCGCCGGCGTTAGCGATGTCCGCAGCGGGAGTTCAACCGCGAACCAGGCCGGCTCGAACAACTCGGTTGGCCCAGCCAAGAAACTGCCGTCAGGCGCGAATGCGGCCGATATCCCAACGGTCGAGATTTGCACGGTAGAGCGTCCTAATTCGATCGCTCTAAGCCGGGTCATGGCGAGTTGCTGCCAGGCCTCCTCACTGAAACCGAAGGAAGCATTGTTGGTTTGAACAGCAATGGCTTCGGCGCCTGCGCGAACGGTCTCAGCGACAATTGAATCGTAGGCCACCTCGAAGCAGATAACGTCTCCTAACATCACAGTCCGCTCCAGGGATGCGGTCGGGATCTCGAACACGCCAACGGTGTTGCCGGCCGCCATATCTGTGCCGATAAGGTCCACTTTTGAAGTGAATAGGCGGAAGAAACTGCGGGCGGGCATGTATTCCGCAAAGGGTGCGGGGTGCTGTTTAGCATATTCGGCGACGACTCCTTCACCGGCCACCCAGAGCAGACCCTGGTTGTAGCGACCCCCTTCCGGAATATATTCCATTGCCCCCACTAGGAGCGGAACACCGATCGCCGCCGCCGCTGTTTCAATGGCGTCCGCGGCCTCGTCATCCGTGCGCGGGTCAATGTCAGTCGAGTTCTCGGGCCACAGCACCACATCGAACGCATCGGCCCCGGCCGCTTCGACCAGTACTAAAGTCTGGGCCACATGGTTTTCCAGCACTTGGCGTTGCTGGGCGAACAGCCCCTCGGCGGTGACATCGACATCTCCCTGGACGGCTCCGACCCGCAAAGTACCTGATTCCGCAGTCGCCTCGATCGGGAAGAGCCAGGGCGCCGCGATCAACCCCGCAGCGCACGCCGCACCGGCCGCCGCCGGTCCCCAAGCACTGTTCCGCCACGACCGGAGGGCACCAATCGCGAAGGGCACAATCAGCGCCACCACCAGGCCAACCACTGGTGCCCCGCCCACCCAGGCCCAACGCGCCAGCGGGCCGGTGGCCTGGCTGAACCCCAACCGGCCCCACGGGAAACCCCCGAACGGCACAAAGGAGCGCAGCGTGTCCGCCCCGGTGAACAACAGCGCGAAACACACCGCGTCCAAAGCCGGCCCACAACGGTGTTTGCCGCCCCACAGCGGGCGGGTCCACGCGTACGCCAGCGGGCCGATTGCCAATAATGCCGCCGTAAGGATCGCCAACGCCAGATAGGGCAGCATTCCTGCCGCGTTGTAAGCCCAGGTCAGCATCGGTAAGAACTGCGCCAGTCCAAACGCTAAACCGCCCGCCAGCGCCGTGCCGCGCCCTGCCTTGTCCAAGGCGATAAACAAAACGCCCAGCGCGAGTGGCGCCAAGAACCACAGCCCCTGCGGTTTGAACGCCAGGTATGAGACGAACCCCCCAATCCCCGCCAGCCCGGCAATGAACCAAAGTCGGCGGCGGAAGGGCATGCCGCGATTCTATGCCCCCCACGCACCCGCGACCACCCTGCGGGGGACGGCGGCATCGTCCACGGCGGTTCCCTATGCCCCCGCGCACACACAACCACCGCACGGCACCCCCGGCATCATTGCGGGTCGAACGTAACCACGCCGCGGCGGAGTTTGCGGGTGGCGGAGGCGGCGGCATCGTACAAATCTGCGTCCGGCGCGACACCGCGAATGTGGTCCAAGACGTCGACCACGCGGTTGACTAGCCGCACAAAGTCCCCCGGCGGCATCGCGTCGCCGGCGAGCGTGCGCGCCAACGTCGCCCCGTTCGCCCAGCGCCACACCAAGCCGCTGGCCCCGCTCTCCACGCCCGGGCTGAGGCTCACGCCGTGCCGTTCTTCCTGCTCGGCGACCCGCGACCACGCGTCAATTTCTGCGGCGATGACGGGCCGCACAGCACCGTCGAGTTCTTCCGCCGCGCTTTCGGCCTCGCTGCGCGGCTCGTAGACCAGCGCTGTTACTGCGGCTGCCAGCGCGGGCGCTTCGAGCTTGGCCCACACCCCGGTCCGGACGCATTCGGCGATCACCAGGTCCTTTTCAGCGTAGATTCGGGCCAGCGTGCGGCCTGCTGCGGTGACTTCTCCCCCGTCCAAGTATCCGAGGCCTTCCAGGACAGCGCTAATCTGATCGAACTGCCGTATCAATGATCCTGTGCGCCGTCGCATCGAGCGGTCCAAGGCTTCCCGCTGCGCCTCGGCCTTCGCGTAGCGCCGCGCCCAGCGCGCGTGCGCCTCCCGGTCGGGGCAGCCGTGCACTGGGTGGGACCGCAGTTCAGCCCGCAGATCGGCGATCCGCCGGTTCGTTTCGGCTTCCGTTGGCACCGCCCCCTCGCCCGATGCCGTCTGCTCCCTCCCAGCACCCCTCTCGCCCGCCGCTGGCTTCCCTCGCCCGCCAAGCCCCTCGCCCGATGCCGTCCGCCCCCTCCCAGCACCCCCTCCGCCTGATGCAATCGCGGCTCGCCCACCGCCGGCGTCCCGACCTGAGGCCCCCGGATCGCGCGCGGGGAAATCGGTTACCACCGTTGGGGAGGCGGGGACGCCAACCTGCGGGGCAGGGCTGGACACGGCGGGAACGGCATCGAGCGAACCGGGGACACCGGGGACACCAACCGGCGGGGCGGGGCTGAACACGGCGGGAACGGCATCGAGCGAACCGGGGACACCGGGGACACC
>JAITJY010000201.1 GCA_031278675.1 Bifidobacteriaceae bacterium | reverse complement strand
CGTCGCCCCGCTGACCTCCCGCGCCCGGGGGCTGTCGACCGAAGTCGAAGTGGGCCTTGGCAACGGCCTGGACCAGGCGTGCGTCATCAGCCTCGACAACATTGTCACCGTTCCCACGGCCAGCCTCGGCCGACAGATCGGGTTCCTGCGCCTCGACCAAGAGCCAGCCCTGACCAAGGCCATCGCCAACGCCTTCGACTTGGAGTAGCCCCGCCCGCCAGGTGCCCCTACCGAGCGGTTGGGCGGCTATGACTTTTGAGATGGCAGGAACGGGATCATTGATGCCGCGAAGGTCTCCAGGTTGAGTGATTGGATCAGGAGTTTCCCGGTGCCGCTGAAGCTGTTGACTACGCCTTCGCCGGTGCCGATTGAGCCCCAGAATCCGCTTTGCAATTCGATCGTGTAATCCAGGTTGCGGTCCCACGCGACCACATGACGGTTGTCAACCACGAAGCCATTCGCATTGTTGAGCGGGATTTCTGTGATCGAGCCGAATGCATTGACCAGGAGTGCGCCCTGGCCGTTGGTGGTCATGACGAAGAATCCGCCCTGACCGCCGAGCAGCGCCCGGCCAGCGCTTTGGCGTTCCATGGTGTAGGCGACCGTCGAATCCATCGCCAAGAATGCTGAATCATTCAGGCGGTATTGGGTCGCTCCGACATCGAGTTGGGCAATCGTGCCGGGGTAAGTCGGCGCGATCGCAACTTCGCCGCGTTCCGCCTGGCAGATCGCCTCCGTAATGAATGCGGATTCGCCCGAGACAGCGCTGCGGGCCATTGCCCGGACAAACTTGCCCAACCCCTCGCCCTTAGCGTTTAGCTGGGCGTTGAGTTCTACGCCAGGCGTGCGGTAGATCATGGCGCCGCGCTGCAGGCGCGCAGTCTCGCCTTGGTTCATCAAAATGCGGGCAATCGGGAATTGGTTTTGGGTTTCGATATGGAATCTCACGGGTCTCTCCGTTCGGGTTGGCTCCACCCCGGTGTGCCCCCACGGCGGGCAGCATCCGGGGCTCTCAGCAAGACCTTAGCGCAGCCCGCACCCTTGCCGCTGGTACCAGAGCCCGCTCCGGCACAACTCGGCAACTCGGCGACTTTAGGGGAGCCTAGCCTAAAGCGCCGTGCGCCGCCGTTAGGTAAGCTTACGCGCGTGTTCAAGTACTTCCCGGTGATCGCGCTGGGGTGGGTCCAAGGGCTGGCGCTCGCCGCCTTCTACATCATGCTGGGTGGGGAACTCCAGTTGGTGCTAGACGCCAACCCCGCCGCGCTACAACCCGGCGCAACCGCCCTCATGGTGCTGTTTGTGCTGGTAGCCGCGCTGGCAGCCTTCGGTGTGCCCTTCCTGGCGGCCCGCGGCCAAGCCGCCGACGAGGCCGGCGAACGCCAACGCGTGATCCGCCACGTGTTCAAACTCGGCGTTGCCGAACGCTCGCGGGAACGCACCGGCGCGGTCATCTCCACCGCCACTGACGGAGTAGAACGCGCCGCCGCCTACCGGGGCACCTTCCTCGGGCCGATGATCGGCTCAATGACCGCCCCCCTCGCAGTCCTAGTCGCGATGGCCATCTTCTTGGACCCTGTGGTAGCCGGCCTGACCGCCTTGGCGCTGCCGGTCATCCCGATCGCGCTCGGCGGATTCCAAGCCGCCTTCCGTGGCGTCTCGCGCCGCTACCGCGAGAACGGTCGGCTGTTTTCCGCCAAGTTCCTCGACGCGATCCAAGGGCTCGGCACGCTCCGCCTGATGAACGCAGAACGCCGCCACGGCCACTCGCTTGCCGCCGCCGCCGAAGAACTGCGCCGCCACGTCATGCGCCTCCTCGCCGGCAACCAAGTGATGCTGTTCGCCGTGGATTCGCTGTTCTCGCTCGCATTCATCGCCTCAGTGACCGGCCTGGCGCTCTGGCGGATCAGCGACGGCTGGATCAACCCAGGGCAAGGGCTTGGGCTGGTGCTGTGCGGCACCCTGTTGTTGGACCCGTTGGACCGGATCGGCCAGTTCTTCTACATCGGCATGGGCGGAACCGCCTCGGTCAAGGAGATCAACGCGCTGCTCGCCGAGCCGCCCGCCGTGCCAGACCCAGCCGACGCCCTGCCCCCCTTGGACGATGCCGCCTCCGCCGCACCGCACGCCCTCCCACCTGGCGATGGCGCCGGCATCCCAGCCGTTGAGTTGGACAGCGTCCGGTTTGCCTACGGCGAAGGCCCCACCGTCCTAGACGGCATGAGCTTCAAGGTCGGCGAGGGCCAGCGCGTCGCGCTGGTTGGACCATCCGGTGCGGGCAAGACAACCATCGCAGAACTGCTCCAAGGTAACATCCGCCCGGCCGCCGGCACTGTACGGTTGTTTGGTCAAGATGTTATTCACCAGCCCTTGGCCTGGCAGCGCCGCCAAATGGCTGTAGTAGCTCAACACACCTACCTGTTTACGGGCACATTGCGTGACAACCTGCTGGTCGCTGATCCCGCTGCGGATGATCGGCGGCTCGCGGCCGCCTTGGCTGCGGCTGATCTCACAGAGTTTGTCGCCGAACTCCCGGACGGACTCGACACCCCTGTCGGTGAACGCGGCCTGGCGCTATCAGGCGGACAAGCTCAGCGGCTCGGCATAGCCCGAGCCTTCCTCAAAGACTCCCCGATCCTGGTGCTAGACGAACCAACCGCCCACGTCGACCTCGCCTCCGAACGCGCGATCTTGGGTGCACTGGACCGGCTCGGCCGCGACAAGACGGTAGTCGCAATCTCACACCGCCAGGCGACCATCGCGGGCGCCGACCGGATTATCGAGGTAGCCCGATGACGCGCCCCCAGCCCCCCGCCATCCCCGGCGTCCCGGGGGGCCCGGCAGGCGGCGTGGCCCAGAGCGTTGCCGGGGACCCGACTGGTGGCGTGGCCCGGGGCGTTGCCGGGGGCCCGACTGGTGGCGTGGCCCAGAGCGTTGCCGGGGACCCGACTGGTGGCGTGGCCCAGAGCGTTGCCGGGGGCCCGACTGGTGGCGTGGCCCAGAGCGTTGCCGGGGGCCCGACTGGTGGCGTGGCCCGGGGCGTTGCCGGGGGCCCGACTGGTGGCGTGGCCCAGAGCGTTGCCGGGGACCCGGCTGGCGGTTCGGGCAACCCGAACGGGAGTGCCGCTTGGGGCGCCCCCGGTTCTGGCGGCGCGCCCGGGGCGCCGAGTGCTGCACAGGTGGCCGCAAATCTGAGTCCTGCGGCGCTCCGGCGCCGTCTGCTGACGCTGGCCCGCCCCATCCTGCCGCCGCTCGGCGTGTCGATTGCCTGGCGGATCATTGGGCTGGCCGCCGGGATCGCATTGCTTGGGGTGGCCGGCTCAGCGGTAGTGGGCGCCGCCACAACGCTGAGGCTGAGTTCCTTATACCCGCCGGTCCTACCAACTGGTTGGATCAGCTCAATCATCTGGGCGCTAGTCGCATTGTCGCTGGTCAAGGGCCTAGCCCGTTACTTGGAACAGTATTTTGGGCACTATGTGGCGTTCCGGGCCCTGGCCAGCCTGCGGCTCTACTTCTACGACAAGTTGGCGCCCCAGGCGCCCGCCGCAGTCGAGGGCCGGGACACCGGCGACCTGCTGGCCCGCGTCACAAAAGACGTCGACCGGGTTGAAGTATTCTTTGCGCACACCATTGCGCCCGCAGTCACAGCAGTGATTGTGCCCCTGGGAACCCTCATCTACATGGGCTTGGCAGTTAGTCCGTGGGCCGTGCCGCCCTTGGCGGCCGGCCTGATCGTGGTTGGCCTGGTCACACCGGCGGTGCGCCGCGCCAGCTCCGCCCATGCGTCCCGCGAGATCCGGGCTGCCCGAGGCGCAATCACCAGCCACGTCCGCGATTCGGTCCAAGGTGTTCGCGAGGTTCTGGCCTTCGATTATCGCGACCGCCGTCTCGCAGAACTCGGGGCGCTCGACCAGCCCCTCGGCCGGGCTTTGCGTTCCCTCGGGGACACCATTGCGTTGCGCCGCAGCATCAACGTGGCGCTGATCGGCCTGGTCTTGTTGGCGCAGCTCATTGTCTTGACCGCAGCCGGGGTGTTCTCGGCCGAACTCGGCCTCGGTTTGGGGATCACCGCCGCCGCGTTTGCGCCGGTCACAGCCGTCGAAGACTTCGCTGCCGACCTCCAGCAGGCCTACGCTTCGGCTCGCCGCATCTTCGAGGTGACCGATGCCGTCCCCCTCGTCCCCGATCACCCCACCGCGAGCCCCGGCCCCGGCCAGGCGAACAAGGGGCTGGGGGGTGACGCGGCGGCATCGGGCAAGGGAGCCGTACCTGGCGACGAGCCGGAAGCCGGGGGCGCTGGCCCTGAAGTGCGCTTTGAGAACGTCACCTTCTGCTACCCGGGGGCGGCGCGTTCGGCACCTGCCCTGCAGGATGTGACACTGACGGCAGCGGCGGGTAAGGTGACGGCGGTCGTGGGGGCCTCCGGGTCGGGAAAATCGACGCTGGCGGCGCTGCTGACCCGGTCGTGGGACCCGACGGCGGGGCAGATCACACTCGGGGGGCGGCCGATCGACAGTTGGTCGCTGGCCGAACTGCGTGACCTGGTGGCCGTCTCCCCGCAGCGGCCGTACCTGTTCAACCAATCGATCCGCGACAACCTGATGCTGGCGCGGCCCGACGCAACAGACGGACAACTCGCTTGGGCGGCCCAGGCCGCGCACCTCGACCAGGTGATTGCCACCAAAGAGGACGGCTGGGATGCGCCCGTCGGTGAACTCGGCGAACTGCTGTCCGGCGGGGAACGCCAACGGCTGGCACTCGCGCGGACCTTGCTGCGCGAACCGGCGGTGCTGGTGGTGGACGAAGCCACGTCACAACTTGACCAGGCGGCTGAAGCCGAAGTCCTAGCTGGAATCGACGCCGCCAGCCAAGGCAGGACCGTGCTGGTGATAGCGCACCGCCTGGCGACCATCCGCAGCGCCGATGCGATCTACGTAATGGACGCCGGCCGGGTGGTACAGCACGGTACATACTCCGTCCTGGCCGCCCAGGCGGGCCCATTCGCGGACTTGGCGGCGCGGGAGGACAATCACCGCGCCCCGAACCTGGCACTATAGGGCAAACGATGAGTCAGACCACCGCAGTTACCCCAGCAGTGCGTCGCCCCCCAAGGGGGCCGGCGCCAAGCGTTGCTGGACTACTGGTCGGTATCCAGGCCGCGTTGCTCAGTTGGATTGTCGTGGTGGTGCCAACAGTTGCGGCGTTTACCGCGACCTCTGGGATGGCAGCCAACGCCGGGATTTCGTGGGCGGACGCGGGTCGGCTCGGGTCGGCGATCTGGGTGCTGGGCCACTTCGGGTCGTTGGTGCTCGGTGACGGGGGCGCGCAAGCCCAGGTTTGGCTCAGCCCGCTCGGGATTGCGCTGGTCAGCGTGTTGGCCTGTTGGGCGATGAGCCATTCGACCACGGTTCGTGGGTGGCCCTTGGTGGCGGGTGGCACCTTAGGGTTTTTGATGGTCGATGCCGTCATAGCTTTCGTTTTCGCCCGCAGTGCGGCTGGTTCGCCGTGGCTCGCACTGGTGGGTGGGGGCGGGGCGGCCCTGATTGGTTTGGCCTGGTCGAACCGGTCCGGGGCGGGAAAACTGTTGGCTGGAAGGCGGGCCGGCGGAACCGATCCGGGCGCCCCAGGGGCCGGGGGGCGGGCTTGGCTTGCCGATGCGGCGGCCGCCTGGCGTGGGGGAGCGGTGATGTGTGCCCTGATGATCGCCGCTGGTGGTGTCCTGGCCGGGATTGCGGCGATTGCTGGTCAGGCCCGGTTCCGCCAAGTGTTCGGCTCTCTCGAGCCGGATGGCGTGGGCGGTGTGGCGCTGGTGGTGCTCTGCTTGATGCTGACCCCGAACGCTGTCGCTTGGGGTGTGGCTTACCTGAGTGGGGCTGGGTTCGCTGTAGGCGAAAGCACTGTGTTCAGTCCTTTGGCAACGGTGGCCGGCCCCGAGCCGGCCCTGCCCTTGTTTGCTCTGGTCCCGAACACCTCACCCAGTCCTGTAGTGATCGCCGTGGTGGCGGTCCCTGTGCTGATGGGGGGCCTAGCCGGGTGGGGTTTGGGACGGCGTTTGCGGGCTGCCGCTTGGCCTTGGTGGCGGCCCGGATTGGCCGCCATTGGGGCGGCCTGGTTGGCGGCTGGGGCTTTGACGGCCTTGGCCGTCATGGGCAGTGGGGCTGTTGGACCCGGGAGTATGCGGGACGTTGGGGTGGCCGGGTGGCCAATGTTTGGCTCCTTGGGCCTAGAGTTGTGCGTCGGCGCCGCCCTGGGCGCCTGGGTGGTGGGCCGGCCGTGGCGCACCCGTCAGGCGTTATGGATGCCAGATGCGCTTAGTCAGAGCAATGCGAGCGTTGCAAACAGCGAGAGAGAGGCAACTGAATGACCGATGGCGGCATGGCAGTTGTGCTGGTCAATTTGGGGACGCCTGAGGCGCCCACCGCCCGTGAGGTGCGCCGCTACCTCCGGGAGTTCTTAAGCGACCGGCGTGTGGTGAATCTGCCGGCGCTGGTTTGGCGCACCATCTTGGAGTCGGCAGTGTTGCCGATCCGCTCCGAGCGGGCCGCCGCGAAGTACCGCAGTATCTGGTTGGAGGATGGCTCGCCGTTGTTGGTCTACACCAAGGCCCAGGCCCGAGGCGTAGCTGAACGCCTGGCCGGGCGGGTCGCCGAGGGCGGCGGGCCTGGCCCCCGTGTGGTCTATGCGATGCGGTACGGTACCCCGAGTGTGCGTGGGGTGTTGGACGGGTTGCGGAGGGACGGGATTGGGCGTGTGCTGGTGGTGCCGCTTTATCCGCAGTATTCGGTGCCGACCGTCGCGAGCGTGATTGACGAGGTAGCCCGTCACGCGTTAGCATCTGTCCACCAATTAGAGTATTCGATGGTACATTCGTATCCCACTTTACCGGGATATATTGAGGCGATCGCCGCCCGGGCTGAAGAAGCCTGGGACCAGCACGGACGCCCCGATTTTGCGGGCGGCGACAAGATGCTGCTGTCCTTTCACGGCATCCCCGAATCGGTTGATCGTGCCGGCGACCCGTACCGGGGGCAGTGCGAGCAGACCGCCGCCGCTGTGCGCGCCCGCCTCGGGTTGACGCCCGACCAATGCCTGGTGACTTTCCAGTCGAAGTTCGGGCCGATGCCGTGGCTCACCCCAGCGACCATCGGTACCGTTGCGCGTTTGGCCCGGGAGGGCGTCGGCCGGTTAGATGTGGCCTGTCCCGGGTTTGCGGCTGATTGTCTCGAGACCCTGGAAGAGATTGACCTGCTCAACCGGGGCGCCTACCTAGCTGCCAAGCCCGATGGCGTCTTTGTCCGCCACCAGTGCCTCAACGACCATCCGGTCTGGCTTGACGGCCTCGCGGACTTGGTGGATTCGCGCCTGGCACAGGCCTGGCGGCCCGTGATCCAGCCGCCGCCGTTCCATCCGCACACGCATTCGCGACCCTACTCGAATCGCTAGCGGATTCGGCGCCGGATTGGGCGCCGGCCGTCAGTCTGAGCCGCGCTGGAACAGTCTGCGCCAGTCGGCTTCGGTCGCTTGCTCGAAGGATGCGCGGCAGGCGTCCTCACCCTCGATCGTTTGGGTTTGTCGGAGGCACTGCTGGTAGGCCCACTGTTCCTCCCAGGATGCGACCAGCGGTATGCAATAGACCGCGAAAATCCCCAGCAACACCAGTCCGAGCGCCAGGTAGGTCACGGCGCCGCCAGCGAACGGCGTGTGCCGGGCCAGCACAATCCCGCGGATCGCTGCGATCACGCCAGCCACCATGGCCACGATCCCGGCCGCCGGCCAGGGCAGAGGCAAGCTCAAAGCGATCATCGCGGCCAACGCCAGGAAGCCGAAACCGGTCATAAACCGGCGCACCCGCGCCAAGCGGCGCTTGTCGTCAACACTCAATGCTTTCAACGCCCGTTCGAGTTCATCCCGCTTCGCCTGTCTTTCCTTTTCGAGGCGCTGGCGGACTTCGCTCTTCGGCCGGCGTTCGCCGTCAGACCGTTTGCGGGGGGACTCCTTGGGCATCTATCCATTGTTCCCCCTAGGCGCTGTCCTAAGCCAACTCGCCGCGCCGCCGCGCTGGTTCGGGACCCTGAGTCGGGATCGGAGTTGGGAGGCCCGGTGCGGGTGTTTGTGCGGGGCGGTAGGCTGGTTCGGTGTCGAGCTACCGTGTGGTGATCCTGGCATCTGGCACTGGGACTTTGGCCGATGCCCTGATTCGTGCTTGTGCCGATCCCTCCTATCCGGCGCGGGTTGTGGCCCTCGGGGCGGATCGCCCGGCGGAGGCGTTGGACGTGGCGCGGGGGCACGGGATTGCCACCTTTAGTGTCTATCCGGCAGACTTCCCGTCACGCAGCGCCTGGGATGCGGGCCTAGCCAGCGCAGTTGCCGCCTTCAACCCTGACCTGGTGGTGTCGGCCGGTTTCATGCGCATCCTGGGGGAGCCGTTCCTGGCGCGGTTCGGGGACCGGACAATCAACACGCATCCGGCGCTCCTGCCCGCTTTTCCCGGGGCGCATGCCGTGCGGGACGCACTGGCGGCCGGCGTCACCGCGACCGGTTGCAGCATCCACCAGGTGGACAGTGGCGTTGATACCGGGCCGGTGATCGCCCAGCGCCGCGTTGACGTGTTGGCCGGTGACACGGAGGCGTCCCTGCATGAACGTATCAAGGTAGAGGAGCGTGGGATGTTGGTGGATGCGGTGGCACGGATTGCGCGCGGGGAACTTCCGCTCCCGGCGGATGGGCCGGCCCCAGGGCGCCGACCGATTCATCGGGCGCTGGTTTCTGTGTCTGACAAGACCGGGTTGGCCGCCTTGGCACGTAACTTGGCCGAAGCGGGCGTTGAAATTGTGTCGACTGGATCGACGGCATCGGTCATCGGGAGTGCCGGGGTGGCCGTGACTCCGGTCGAAGCCGTCACGGGCTTCCCGGAGTGTTTGGGTGGCCGCGTCAAGACGCTGCACCCGAGGATTCACGCCGGAATACTCGCTGACCTGCGCAAATCTGGGCACGCCGACGAGTTGGCGGCTCTCGGCGTAGCGCCGTTCGATCTGGTCGTGGTGAACTTGTATCCGTTTGTGGCGACCGTGGCGAGCGGCGCCAGTCCGGACGAATGCGTCGAGCAGATCGACATCGGCGGCCCAGCCATGCTCCGGGCGGCCGCGAAGAACTTCCCGAGCGTCGCGGTGGTGACTTCGCCGGATCGCTACGGCGAGATCGCGGCGGCGCTCGCGGCCGGCGGGTTCACGTTGGAGGCGCGGCGCAACTTGGCGCGCGACGCGTTCCAGCACACCGCCAACTACGATGTCGCGGTAGCCACTTGGATGACCTCCGAGTCGCTCGCGGCAGCCAATAGAGGGGTGGACGATGCCGTCTCCCGCACCGCCGCGACGCCTTGCGCGGCTGGCTCGGTTGATCGGGGTGCGGCCGTGGCGGCTAACGCCGATGCCGTCCATCGCGCTGGCACTGCGGGCGGCGCCGACGGCCCGGCTGATCAGGGTGCGGCCGTGGCGGCTAACGCCGATCCCGTCCATCGCGCTGGCACTGCGGGCGGCGCCGGCGGCCCGGCCGGCCAGGGCGGCGCCGCGACCAGTCCGAGCGAGGCCGTGGGGGTCGATGCCATCCCGGGCGCTGGCGACGAGTTGCCAGCGTGGTTTGGGGTGACGTACCAGCGGAGCGCGGTTCTGCGCTACGGCGAAAACCCGCACCAAGCGGCGGCGGTGTTTGAGCAGGTCAGCGGCGGTTTAGCCGGTGGTTTGACGGGTGGGTTGGCCAGAGCGGTTCTGCTCGGCGGGAAGCCGATGAGCTTCAACAACTATGGTGACGCGGATGCGGCGTGGCGCGCCGCGCTCGACTTCGCTGAGCCGTGTGTGGCGATCATCAAACACGCCAATCCGTGCGGCATTGCCGTGGGGCGCACCATCGCTGAAGCGCACAGTAAAGCGCATGCTTGCGACCCGCTCAGCGCGCTTGGGGGAGTGATCGCGGCGAACCGTCCGGTTAGCGCAGCGATGGCGGAGCAAGTCGCGCCGGTCTTTACTGAGGTGATCATCGCGCCGGATTACGAGCCGGCGGCATTAGAAATACTGCGCGCGAAGAAGAATCTGCGTATTTTGCGTTTGGCTGTGGCTCCGCTGGGGTTCTTCGAGGCGAAGCCGATCAGCGGGGGAACCCTGGTCCAGGAACGTGACCTGTTCGGGGCGCCGGGTGACCGCTCGGCCAGGTGGGTGCTGGCGGCCGGGACCCCGGCCGCCCCGTCGGTCCTGGCAGACCTCGAATTCGCCTGGAAGGCAGTGCGTTCCGTCAAATCGAATGCGATCCTGCTGGCGAAGGACGGAGCGGCGGTCGGTGTTGGCATGGGTCAGGTCAACCGGGTTGATTCGGCGATCCTGGCTGCCAGGCGCGCTGGTGCGGAGCGCGCTCGTGGTGCGGTGGCGGCATCGGACGCCTTTTTCCCGTTCGCTGATGGGCTGGAAGTCCTGATCAACGCTGGTGTGACGGCGGTTGTGGAGCCCGGCGGGTCGGTGCGTGACGCCGAAGTCGTCGCCGCAGCCAACGCTGGCGGGCTAACGCTCTACTTCACAGGCTCGCGCCACTTCTACCACTGACGCGTCTACCAGGCTGCGCTCAGCGCCGCCGCGCGTCTGCTAAGCGGAACGCCGCCGCGCCCCCAACACCATTTAGCGCGCTCGCCGGCATCACGGCGCTTGGTTTCAACCCAGGCAGACCGGGTCTCAACCTGCGAAAAACCTTATCTAGAGGCGGGTCAAGCGCAGCTCGCCCTCGACCACGGCGAGTGATTCGCCGGCGTTCAATGTGACTGTCGCCGTCGGTTCGCCGTAGCTCTCGGCGGAGTCCAGGAAGAAGCTCTCGATCTCGCGCGCCGCCGCAGGTTCGCCGTCGACCGGCGGCCCCAAGACGAGGACCGAAACGGGGATCGAGCCCACCGGGGCCAGTTGGTAGGTTCCTGCCTCAAGGTCGATGCCGACGTCCCAGTCTCCCTGGCCCAACACTTCCAGCAGGGTCGGCGGGGCCGCAGGGGTCAAGTGCACCGCTGCATCGACGTAGACAATCGCGGATTGGGGCAGGGTCAGGGTGACACTTAGCGGCCAGTTGGAATCAGGCTCACCGCCGATGACAGCGAGCATGGTGTGGGGTGCTGGGGAGTCGGGTTGAGGATCGACGATGACGTCGATGAAGTAGGCCTCCTCGGCTGCGGTGATGACATAACGCCCGGGTTCGAAGTCTTGCCCGGCGACATAGGTGCCTTCTGTCAGAATGGTCGCCTCAGCCCATTCATTGTTTCTGGTGGCGATGATCTCTGCTGCGGTGGGCACCTCAACGTCGTAGTAGCCATACCACTCGTCGTCGGTGTAGTCGTCGGTGTAGTCGTCGATGATCTCGGGTTCCACCGAAGTGCTGAACTGATCCTGTAGCTGGGCGACAACCGATCCGATCACACCGACCAGAATCCCAATGACTGCTATCACGAAGATGGGGCTCATGCGGCGGCGCTGATGCGGCCGGGGAAAACTCCGCCGGTCCAGAATCTGGCCGCCTGTGGTGTTGGGCCGCTGCGGCGCCTGCGTCCTGGCGAGACTCAGCCGGGTGGCGGCAGCGGCCTGGCCGCCGCGCCCGGGCCAGGTTTGTGTCCTGGGTGGACTCGGCGGGGTGCCATATCCGCCCTGGCCCCCGCGCCCGGCCTGGCCCGGAACGCCCTGGCCAGTTCTGGGCGGAGGTGGCGGCGCCTGACGGGTGGGAGCGCTGCGGGCAGGCGCGCTGGGAATGGTCTTGGGCGGCATCGTCCTGGCCCTGCGGGTGGGATCGTTGCTTGTAGGCGCGCTGCGGGAGGAGGCGGGCGCGATCCCGGGGGCCAGGTTCGAAGACAATGTGATCGGGAAGGGCTGGCCGGGGGCGCGGAGGAATGGCGCGCTGGCGCCCAAAGGGGCGTAGGGCAGGGCCGGTTTGAGCGGCATCGTCCACCTCCAAGTGCAGCCGGGCTGGCGGAGTCAGTTAGCTGGTCCAGCCTATCGTCTGCGGGTCCGCAGGCCGCTAGCGCCGATATGCTTGTGGGTGGCAGAGATGCTTTCAAGTAAAAATCACACCAGAAGGAAGCAACGGTTATGGCTCGAAGCGGTAAAGCTACCGTAATCGGCGCCGGGTTCTACGGCTCCACCACCGCTCAGCGCTTGGCTGAGTACGACATTTTCGACGAGGTTGTCATGACGGACATCCGCGCTGGCTGGTCCGAGGGCCTGGCCCTCGACATGAATTCCTCGCGGCCGATCGAGGGCTTCGAGACCCGCGTGGTCGGCAAGACCACCAGCCCTGACGGCGCCGGCTATGAGGTGATCGAGGACAGCGAAGTGGTCGTGGTGACCGCCGGTGTGCCACGTAAACCGGGCATGAGCCGGATGGACCTGCTCGGCGTCAACGCCGGGATTGTGCGGGGCGTCGCGGAAAACATCGCCAGATATGCGCCTGAGGCGGTCATCATTGTCGTGTCCAACCCCTTGGACGAGATGACCACTTTGACCCAGATCGCCTCCGGGTTCCCTCACCACCGCGTGATGGGCCAGGCCGGCGTGTTGGACACCGCCCGCTTCACCTACTTTGTCGCGGATCGCTTGGGCCTGCCGGTCAGCGCCGTCAAGACCCTGACGCTCGGGTCGCACGGCGACACGATGGTGCCCGTCGCCTCGGCTTGCACCGTTGAGATCGACGGCCAGACCAAGCTCCTCGCGGACGTGCTGCCCCCCGCCGACATAGACGGTCTGGTCACCCGCGTTCGTGGTGGCGGCGCCGAGGTTGTGGCCCTGCTCAAGACCGGCTCGGCGTATTACGCGCCATCGGCGGCGGCGGCGCGCATGGCCCGGGCCGTGGCGACCGATTCGGGTGTCGTTTTCCCCGTTTGCGCGTGGCTGACCGGCCAATACGGTATCTCCGACGTCTACCTTGGGGTCGAGGCTACCCTCGGCAAGGCCGGCGTCAAACAGATCGTCGAGCGCAACCTGACCGTCAGCGAGTTGGACCAGCTCCGCCAGGCCGGTGCCGCCGTCAAGTCGAAGGCCGCAGACGTAGCCAACATGTGACCCCGCCGTTCCGCCGCAGGCCCCCCGTGTGGTCGGGTCGGTGTCGGTGGGCTCGGTGCACGATGCCGTCCGTCGTGGCGCGTTGACCGCCTCGCGGGTCGCGCTGCCCGTGGGCGAGCGCCAGCGCGGGTGGCCCAAATCGGCTCCTGTTAGACTGTAACTGCTGGTCCCCCCACCGGCGGCACGGTGACCGGCGCCGCCGGGCGCCGGCCGAAGCATTGACGCTTGATGAGGGGGGCACCGCGCAATGACCGGTTTACGCAAAGCGAATCTGGGCCTGGCAGCCACTGTTCTGGCGGTCGGTTGGGGCAACATCGCCGCACACTTACTTGGCCTGGTGGACCAAGCCCAGTTCCAGTTGATCTGGTTGGCGGTTGAATTGCCCCTCGGCGTTGGGCTAGTGGTCACAGCGCTGGTCTGCGCTGTCCAAGCGCAGCGGCGCGAACTGCCGACGCTCTGGTTGGACCGAGCGATCCTGCGTGAACTACAAGTCATACGGTCGGCCCTCGGGCCGCCCTACCGGCGCAGCGCCCGGCCCGCCACTCATTTCGGTTATACCAAGGGCGGGACCGGGATTGTTGTCTCTATGCTGGTGCTTTGCACCATCGAGATCATTGTGGTCGCATTGGTGGTTGATCGCATTGCCTTCCGGATCGCTTTGGCGGCGCTCGCGCTGTATGCGGCCGTGACGGTGTTGGGTCTGATCAGGGAACGTGAGCGGTTCCCGCACCGAGTTGCCAACGGCGCCCTGGAACTGCACTGGGGCCGCGCCCGCGTCGCCCGGATTCACCTGGACCTGATTGAGCGGTGCTACCTAGCCAGGCAATTCAAATGGAGTTATACCGGGTATAACGAGGGCGTCGGCGTCCTGACGCCGAAGGGCGAGACCAACGTCGCGCTCCGGCTGACCCATCCCATCGCTTTCGTGTTGCCGCGCAGCGCCGGCCGTGGCGACGTGATCAACGTCACGGACACCTTGGCGTTGTACCTGGAGACACCCCAGGCGTTCATCGCTCAAGTCAACCGCAGCCGCCTCGCCTGGGGCGGCGCCGCTCGGGACGGTGCTGGCCGGGGCGGCGCCGCTCGGGACGGTGCCTCCCGGATCGGCGCTGCTCAGGACGGTGCTGCCCGGTTCGGTGCAAGAAAACCTCTCGACATCGAGTAAAATTCTCCTAGGGGCAGTGAAAGCCCAAGTCAACAGATGAGTGGAGAGAACAAACCAATGGCGAAGATCAAGGTTGCGCGTCCCGTTGTGGAGCTCGACGGTGACGAGATGACCCGGATCATCTGGCACTTCATCAAGGAGCGGCTGATCCTGCCCTATCTGGATGTGGACCTGAAGTACTACGACCTGTCGATTGAACACCGGGACGCCACGAACGACCAAGTAACCATCGACGCAGCCAATGCGATCAAAGAACACGGCGTGGGCGTGAAATGCGCCACGATCACTCCCGATGAGGCCCGCGTCCAAGAATTCGGGCTGAAAAAGATGTGGAAATCACCGAACGGCACCATCCGGAATATCCTGGGCGGAGTGGTCTTCCGCGAGCCGATCATCATATCGAACGTGCCCCGGTTGGTGCCAGGGTGGACCAAGCCAATTGTGATCGGCCGACACGCGTTCGGCGACCAGTACAAAGCCACTGATTACCGCACGGATCGCAGTGGCCGCGTGATGTTGTCCTTCGTCCCGGATGACGGTTCGAAGCCGGTCGAACTGGAAGTGGTACGCCTCCCCGAAGAAGGTGGCGTAATCATGGGCCAGTACAATTTCACCGATTCAATCCGCGATTTTGCCAGGGCCTGTTTCGCTTATGGATTACAGCGGCATTATCCCGTTTATCTGTCAACCAAGAACACCATTTTGAAGAAGTACGATGGCGCGTTCAAGGACATTTTTGCCGCCATTTACCAAGACGAATATCAGGAGCGTTTCGAGGCCAACGGCCTGACTTACGAACACCGGCTGATCGACGACATGGTAGCTTCTGCCCTGAAATGGGAGGGCGGCTACCTGTGGGCCTGCAAGAACTACGACGGCGATGTCCAATCAGACACCGTAGCTCAGGGTTTCGGCTCGTTGGGCCTGATGACATCGGTCCTGATGACCCCCGACGGGGGCACCGTCGAAGCCGAGGCGGCTCACGGCACCGTCACCCGCCATTACCGGTTGCACCAACAAGGTAAGCCGACATCGACCAACCCGATAGCTTCGATCTATGCCTGGACCGGCGGCCTCAAGCACCGTGGCGCGCTGGACTCAACCCCCGAAGTGGTGGGATTTGCCCAAGCGCTGGAGGACACGGTCATCAAGACCGTCGAATCAGGCCAGATGACCAAGGATCTTGCCCTGCTGATCGGCCCGGACCAACCCTGGTTGACGACGGAGGACTTCCTGGCTGCGTTGGAAGCACGCCTCCAGGCAGATCAGCCCCGCACAGCCTAACCTCGATTCGCCGATCGTCGTTTAGGGTGTTGCCGCGCCCGCTGCTTGGCGGCGTCGAGCGCCTCGATGAACTCATCAATCGAAGCGAACTGGACAGAAGAGTCCGGCAGGCCGGCCTTTTGCAGTGCTGGCACGGACGCCCACAGCACGTTGCCTCGGCGGACGGCGCCCGCGCCCCGCCCGGGTCACCGGAAAACCACCGTTCGGGTCCCATTCAGCAAGACCCGGTGTTCGGCGTGCCAGCGCACGGCGCGGGCCAACGCTCGGCGTTCAACGTCTTCGCCGAGGTGGGCCAATTCTTCGGGGGTGATGGCGTGATCGACGCGCTCGACATCTTGCTCAATGATGGGCCCCTCATCGAGGGCGGCAGTCACATAGTGAGCGGTCGCGCCGATCAGTTTGACGCCGCGCGAATGCGCTTGCGCGTAAGGGTGCGCTCCCTTGAAAGACGGGAGGAACGAATGATGGATATTGATGGCGCGGCCGGCGAGGAATGCGCACAGGTCGTCGCTCAGGATCTGCATGTACCGGGCGAGCACCACCAACTCCACGTCGAGGTCAATGATCAGGTCCTTGAGGCGGGCTTCAGCCTCCGGCTTGGTCTTGGGCGAGACGGGGATCAAGTGGAAGGCAACGCCGTAGAACTCGGCAACGCCGGCGAGGTCTTCGTGATTCGACACCACGGCCTGGATATCCACGGGCAGGCGCTCTTGTTGCCGCCGGTAGAGGAGGTCCAACAGGCAGTGTCCGGCTTTCGACACCATGACGATGGTCTTGACCGCCCGCCCCACCCGGTCAAGGTGCCAGTGCATGGCGAAACGTTCGGCGACGGGCAACACCACGGCATCGAGCACCCGCCGTTCCGCGCTCGCCTCGACTTGCACGCGCATGAAGAACCGTCCGGACTCCGGGTCGCCGAATTGTTGCGACTCGGTGATGTTGCC
>JAITJY010000166.1 GCA_031278675.1 Bifidobacteriaceae bacterium | reverse complement strand
CAAGGATACGGATGCGCCTCATTCGCGCCCCCCATGCAGCCGCCCATCTCCGGCATCGGCACGGAGTCGACGGCCGCCAAGTCGTAATCGGCCAACTCAGCGCCCAGCAACGCGACCCTATACTCCCGCAGCGCCGACGCGCTCAGCGCGGCCGTATACTCGGCGTTCCGATCAGGCGCGCCCGAACCGCCAAGAGAGTCTTGCGATCCGGTCTCCGACTCCAACATCCCGTAGCCGTACTTCTCGACATCCGCCAGGTCCTCCGGCAGCCAAGGCACCCACAACCGCCGGTCGCCCACCCGGATCATGCTCTCCGCGTCCTCCTCGGCGCCGTCAGCCACGCGCGGGAAATACTCGAACCCCTCGGCCTTCATGCAAGAGGCGATGAACTCCTCCTGCTCCGCCTCCCACGCCCCGCCGTCCGCCGTCGCCAGATCAGACGCCCGCAACTGGGCCTGGATAAACAAATCCGAGTAATAGTCGAACGGCAGTTCCGGGCGCTCAATCCAAGCCCTGCTCTCGGGAATGCCGCCTGGGGCGGGAGCGGCGCTCGACGGCGACCCGGCCTCACCACCAGCGCCATCGCCCCCTCCGCGACCGGCCGAGTCGCAACCGCCTAGAGGCACCAACAGTGCCAGTCCCGCCACGACAGCCACCGCAGAGCGACGCGGCAGACGGCACCGCCATGCGGCGGGGGCCGCAGCTCGCGACTGCGGCCCCCGCCGATAAGACCCGTGGTCAGTTGTAGGCATAAACTTTGCGGTCCTGGCCCGTGGTTCGGTACCACGTACCGGCGGTCTTGTGCACACCGCGGATCATGTACTTGTAGCCATTCACGAGGTTGTTCGCACCGAACCAGAGCTTTTGGCGCGTGTCATTGCCGAACTTGCCGTCGACCTGGCCAGCAGGCAGGTAGTCGGCTTGGAACGCGCGCAAAGCGTAGTATGTCTTCGATCCGAACTTTCCGTCGATGCCCCAGTTATTGGCGGCCAGCGCACCGCTTCCAACCAGGATGCCTGCGTACTCCCACCTCGGCGGGTTGGCCCGCAAGTTGTAGTCGGTGAATGCGAGACCGTTCTGAAGCGCCGTGACAGCGCCGTTGGCTGCTCCCTGAATCAGGTAGCAGTCCGTGCTGATGCCAGATGTCACTGGCACTAGCGGCTTGATTGTGCCCCACGCGGTGGAATAGCCCTTGGCGTTGTACGATGTGCTGCACGCCACATTGGCCGTTGCAGCCTCAGCCAACGGGGCCGTCACCTGGCCGACCGTCGCTACCCCCGCAAACAGCGCGCCAATTGCCGCTAACGCGCCCGCACGCGCTTTGAAACCTACCTTGATCATGAATTCCCCTTCTGCTCGACTTGTGATTTCGGGTACGTTGTTGAAGCTACACGACGAACGGCCGCACTGTCAACGGTGTGAGTCAGGTTTGTTGGTGGGTGTGTGGGACCTGGGTTGTCTGGGGCGCGGGTCTATCCCAGATTTGGGGCT
Organism: Bifidobacteriaceae bacterium; assembly: GCA_031278675.1. GTDB lineage: Bacteria > Actinomycetota > Actinomycetes > Actinomycetales > WQXJ01 > JAIRTF01. Next base: position 3,940 of record JAITJY010000166.1, on the reverse strand, counting down.
CTTCGCATTTGAGGGTGTGGCCGGGGTCCTTTTCCGGGTGGCCTCCCTGCGAACCGTACGGGCGGCTTTCACCGCATACGGCTCTCCGGTGGTGGTGACGTGGTTGCGGCGCGGGTGGGGTCGGCGCGGGCGTGGCATGCCTGGCACATGTTGGTGGCCATCGTCACCACAAGACGATGGTCTTGGGGCGCATGGCGAGCATCGCTTTGCCGACCTCGGTTGCCGGGTCCAAGGCGGCCAACGCCCGGACCTGGTGGACTTCGACTCGTGGTGGCCTGTCCCCGCACAGTTCGCAGCGGCCGCGCCGCACCCGCCGGATGATCTCTTTAGGCGGGCGCGTCGCGGTCTGCGGCGCGGGGTCGATGATCCGGGCGTACTTGTCCCGTTTGAGCGGGACTTCCCCGAACCGGGCGACCAGCGGCGGTTTCCCACTACGGTCGAGGCGCCCCTCGAAGCAGGTTCGCAGCCCATACGGTGTGACGGTCTTAGCTTTATGTTTGGCCGCGATCTTCGACACCGTGGAATGGTGTTTACCTGCCAGGGTCTTGAGCATGGATGTCTGCAAGACCCACCTGAGCCGCCCGAGGACGTAGATGTTCCCGGCCAGCTTGTAGTAGTTCACGATTCCCCTATCCCGCGCGCCGTACCACCCCACGATGGCGTGATCGTCATGGTGGACCAGCGCGGCAACGGGTTGGGGTTTCCCGCCTTTGAGGAAGTCCGCGGCTTTGGCCCGAACGACAGCGGTCGGCACCCGCAGGCGGATCGTCCCGTTCTGGGAACGGCGTCCCTTGCGGATCGCCACCTGACCGTGCGCGACTGTTATATGGAAGCGAGCGCTCTGCAGGGTCCGCGACCCTCCCATCAGGCTGAACGCCCCGGCCCTGTTACTAGACGGCGGGAATTATGCGGAACCCCGGTCTGAGCGAACGCGCTATGGAACCAGCGTCACGGATTCGAGGCTCTGTGAAGCCAGCCCCTCGTCCAAGGTGGCCAACTGGCCGCCGCGCCCGGCCGCGAGAGCCGCCAGATAGGCGTCGGTGGCTTGCTTGTGGCCACGAAGGTGGCCCACAGGTATCTCGCCATACGAAAGGTCATCGGGCCAAAACTCGATCAACTCGGCCTCCCCAAACGCCCGCACCAACGCTTGGGCATCGGACGTGCTCCGCCCCGCGCGCAACAAGTACCGGAACAACGCGCCCTCGACCACCGGGCAGACCGCCGCCCCCCTCTGCAGCGAACCACAAGGCGGCACGTTCGTGATGCTCATGGTCGCGCACAGCCAAAGGAATCAGCACGCTGGCGTCCAGCAAAAACGTCACCAGGCGTCATCCTGATCGAGGAAGGCCCGTACCTCGGCCGCCGTCACAGGCCTCCCCAAGGTCAGGTTCGGCAATCCCGTCTTAGAGCTTGTCCGCATGTCCGATGGCGGCTCGGATTGCCGCGAACGCCGACGCGCCCGGCGAAGAACCTCGACGCGCGCACTCAACTCATCCAGCTCGGCGTCATCCAACTGGCTCAACTCGCCCAGCAACGCGGCTCTCACCATGACAACCACCCTACCCGCCGGCACGAACGGGGAGGAGCAGCTCCATCTTCACATAGTAGGTCACATGATAGGTTTTCCTTGTATGTGGCCTTTCATGTGAGGAGACGGTCTAGTGCTCGTTGACGATGTCGGTGATGCCGTTCACAAGGCTCGGGCGGCGGGAACCGATCTGCATCGGACTGAGATCAAGTCCGGAGCAGGCGGCGCGCCCAAGACTATCCAAGAGACTGTCTCCGCGTTCGCCAACGGGAGTGGCGGTCTCATCATCTTGGGTGTGAGCGAGAAGGACGGCTTCACTGCCGTTCCCGTGGACGCTCCAAAGCTGGCAAACGCCCTCGCCACCGCCTGTTGCGACCAGGTAGAGCCCGCCGTTCGGGCTGAAATCGCTGTTGTCGAGTTCGAGGGGAAACCTGTGGCTGTGGCGGCAGTGCCCGAGTTGGAGCGCGCCAAGAAGCCCTGCTACGTGAAGACGCAAGGTTTGGAGCGAGGCTCATACGTTCGTGGTCATGACGGAGACCGCCACTTGAGCACGTATGAAATCCATTCACTGTTGACGGGCAGGGGACAGCCGAAAGACGATTCCGTCCCGGTCGATGGAACGGCCACCAGCGACCTGTTGCAACGCGAGACCACTGCTTTCGTGCAGCGGTTGCGTGACACTCGCGGCCAGGTCTTCGTTGAGGTGAGCGACGAACAGGTGCTCCGCATGACAGGAGTGCTCGCACCCGACGGATCGACAGTGACAGTGGCCGGCCTGTTGGCTCTTGGGCGATTCCCGCAACAGTTCCTGCCGCAGCTCAACGTCACTTTTGTGGCCTTTCCGACCATTGACGCAAGGCCTATGGCCGACGGCACCCGCTTTCTCGACAACGTTCCCGTTGACGGTCCCATCCCGCAGATGGTCGAAGGGGCTTGGGCTGCGCTCGGCCGCAACGTCACAAGGCGGGCCATTGTGAACGGCATGGGCCGTGAGGATGTCTGGGAGTATCCGCCCCGAGCAGTGCGCGAGTTAGTTGCCAATGCGCTTATGCATCGCGACTACCATCCCCTCGCCCAAGGCTCCCAAGTCCGTGTCGAGTTGTATCCAGATCGACTGGAGATAACCAGCCCTGGCGGTCTATATGGCGCCATCAACGCCGAGGCGCTGCAGCGTTCACCCATCACCTCAACCCGAAATCTCTTTTTGGCTCGTCTACTGGAAGACGTGGCAATGCCTCACAGCGAACAAGTTGTCGCTGAGAATCGCGGCACTGGGTTGTTTGTCGTGGCCAACGAACTCGAGCGGTCCGGCTTGCCTCCGCTAGAAATCAAGACGAACCTGCTGTCGTTCACCGCGACCATCCGGCAACCCCAAGTCTCTGCCACACATCCAGCCCCGCCCAACACCGCGATCGCCGATATTGTTCTGACGCCTCGCCAACAAGCTGTCCTGAATCTGTTGGGCGCAGGCCCTCGTTCGGCCGCAGAACTCGCTGATGCCCTGGGTATCACTCGCGCTGCCGTTGGGCAGCACCTACGCAAACTGGAAACGGCGGGCCTGGTGGGCGTCACAACTGACTCCCGCCGTTCGCGCCTCGTCCAGTGGCAAAGAACGCGATAGCGGTGACGGGCGGCGGCATCAAGCCAGTGCTGATTCGGTGGCCCAGGTCTTGGCCCAGGTTTGGCCGTCTGGCTGGATGCCTCGCCGGAGGCAGACGCCATCGTGCTGCGCCGACGCGGCCGAGGCGTGACGCTGCGCGAACTGCGCGATGTCCCCAGCGTGGCCGCCGGTTGCGCCGGGGGTGGGTTGCGGGCCGCCCAGTTCGTCCGGTTCCCGGGAAGAAGACCCGATGTCCGATGCCGCCCGGGACCTTTATGAGCAGGTCACCGGTTACGTTCGCGCAAACCCAAGGCGCGCGGCATCGTCCGGCGTTGGTCCTGGTCTCCCCCGACGGCCCGGCCCGTGACGAACTGCGCTACCTGGCCGACCCGTTCGCTGCCTTCCAAGCCAAACCCCCCGGTTCGCTCCTACAACGTAAACTGGACTGCCTACTGGCCCAAAGGAGGCCCCCCGCGGTGACAACGAGCTACGAGCCGTTCCTGGCGTTTGTGGATTGGAGCCAGGACTTCAATCCTGCGGTCGTTGACCGCTATGCCGCCAGGCTGAGCGACGTGCGGCGTTCCGCGCCGGGCGGCGCGCTGGACCGCGCCAGGGACGTTGCCCTCCGGTCAGCGGCGGTTGACAGCGGGGCAATTGAGGGCCTGTACACCACCGACCGGGGATTCACCAAGTCGGTGGCCACCCAGGCGGCGGTGTGGGAGCATTTGGCCGCAGAAAAAGGGCCGCACGTTAAACCCGCCATCGAGGACCAATTGCGCGCCTATGAACTGGTTTTGGATGCCGTCACCGGC
>JAITJY010000112.1 GCA_031278675.1 Bifidobacteriaceae bacterium | reverse complement strand
GACTAATTCTTCGACCGTATAAGCCCGCCCCACTAATTCCTTGGAGCCGTCCGCCCCCGCCATCCATTCCGGCTCGAACGCCTGCGATTCCGGGTTGTGACACCACCCGCACCGCAAGGGACAGCCCTTGAAGAAAATGGCGGTGCGTAGGCCCGGTCCGTCGTGGACGGAGAACCGCTGGATGTTGAACACATGTGGAACTCGCAACAGCCCTCCTTCGCCCTAGTTGACCGGTCGGCTCGGTGTGGGACAGTTTACCGACGCGCGGGCAGCCGCGAGCGCCTGGGCACGGTTGCCAGGTCGGCTCGCGGCGCGCCGTGGGAGACGCGGTGCGCGGGTGGGCGCGCGGGGTGAAGCGCAACAACACAGGCCGGAACCAGACCCCCGGGCCGCTGCGCGCGGGCGCGCGGGGTGAAAGCGGATGGATGAGGCGGCCCTACGGTGCCCCGCCGAGGCGGGTGGGGGCGAGCGGGAGGCGAGCGGACGGCATCGTCCACTGGGGGATACGGGAGGCGGCACAGGAGTAAACTGCCTGGATAAACACGTGGCTTGGGCAAATCGGCCGCGACGGGCGGGAGGGAATTCATGGAGGAGAGCAAGGTGGTTGGCGCGGCGGGCCGTCCGCCCGTGATGGCCGATGTCGCCCGTGTGGCCGGCGTGTCCCACCAAACGGTCTCGCGGGTGCTGAACGGGTTGCAATGGGTCGCGGCGCCGACCCGCCAAAAGGTGCTCGATGCCGTCGAACAGTTGGGTTACCGGCGCAACATGGCCGCCCGGGCGCTCGCGACCAACCGGTCACACGTGATCGGGGTGGTGGTGGTCAACCCTGACCTGTTCGGGCCGTCGGGCGCGTTGTTGGGCCTTGAGCAGGCCGCCCGCCAGGCCGGTTACTGGGTGTCGGTCGCGTCTTTGCCTCAGGTCGATGCCGCCCACATGATTCAGGCGGTTGACCATTTCCGGGCCCAAGGGGTTGACGGCACCGTGGTGATCGCGCCGAACCAGTTGGCGTTGGACGCCTCCGCGCAGGCGCTCGGCCGCACTCCCGCAGTCATGGTGACCGCCGGCGCCCCCGTCCCGCGCGCCTTCCCCAGCGTGGATGTTGATCAGGAACTTGGGGCGCGGCTCGCCGTGAAGCATTTGCTGGCTAAGGGTCACGTCCTGATTGCGCACTTCGCCGGGCCGGCGGGGGAGTTCCACGCGCAGTGCCGCGAACACGGTTGGCGCCGTGCCCTGGCGGACGCGGGTTTGCGGCCGGGGCCGCTGCTCCGTGGGACCTGGACGGCGGACAGCGGCTATCGCCTGGCCAAGCGCTTGATGGGGCGGTCCGCTGCACCGCCGACGGCGGTCTTTGTCGCCAACGACCAGGCCGCGATTGGCGCGTTGCGGGGATTTGGCGAGGCGGGTCTGCGTCTGCCGGAAGACATGTCCGTAGTGGGCTTTGATGACATCCCGGGGGCGTCCCAACTCCGTCCGCCCCTGACCACTGTGCGCCAGGACCTGGCCGAGTTGGGACGGCGGTCGTTCGCGCTGCTCCTTGATGTGATTTCCGGTCACGCCCCGGGTGCCCATGTGGCTCTGGCCCCGGAATTGGTGGTGCGGGCCTCGACCGCCGCCCGGGCCCGGCAGCGGCCAGGGCGCCCCTGACAAACCGCTTTCCCCCTGAACAAGGGCTTGTCCAAGCCCTGCGGCGGGCACTAACCTGGCTGATGTGTTAGCGCTCACAGGCGGGCCCGGACCGGGCACCCGGCCACCGCTGGCCAGCCCGTCCCTGACAAACCGCTTTCCCCCTGAACAAGGGCTTGTCCAAGCCCTGCGGCGGGCACTAACCTGGCTGATATGTTAGCGCTCACAGGCGGGCCCGGGCCGGGCACCCGACCACCGCTGCCCAGCCCGCCAACGCCAGGCCAGACCGGCCCCCTGACCAGTGTTTTTACCCCGCGAGAAGCCTCCGGGCGGCGTCCATGACACACCCGCTGACTGATCCGCGTGTAGCGGCGGCGGTGCGTCGGCTTAGGCGCGAAGTCGCCGCTCTGCACCAAGAATTGACCCGCTACGGGCTAGTCGCCTGGACCGCCGGGAACATCTCTGCGCGGGTGCCGGGCGCTGATCTGATGGTGATCAAACCGTCGGGTGTGTCCTATGACGACCTGACCCCGGATGCCATGGTGGTCACGGACTTGCGGGGGGCTTTGGTCGATGGCGAGTTGGCGGCATCGTCCGACACGGCAGCCCACGCCTACGTCTACCGCCACCTGCCTGAGGTGGGCGGGCAGGTGCACACCCATTCGCCGTACGCGACGGCCTGGGCGGCGCGGCGCGAACCCATCCCGTGCGTCCTGACCATGATGGGCGACGAGTTCGGCGGCGAGATCCCCGTCGGCCCGTTCGCCCTGATCGGAGACGATTCGATTGGCCGGGGCATAGTCGCGACCCTGCGGACCAGCCGGTCGCGGGCGGTCTTGATGGCCAACCACGGCGTGTTCACGGTGGGCCCCGACGCGCGCTCCGCGCTCAAGGCCGCAGTGCTTTGTGAAGACGTGGCGCGGACGGTCCATTTGGCACGCGCCTTGGGCGAACCGATCCACCTCGAACAGGATCAGATCGATCATCTGTTTGATCGTTATCAGAACGTCTATGGACAGTGGGCCAGCCCCGGGCGGGCACTCAAAGAACGCGCACCGGCGCCAGGGAGGGAATAGCTGTGGACAAAACGCGTCCCGAGGTCTGGTTCTTGACGGGCAGCCAGGAACTGTATGGGCAAGAGGCTTTGGCCCAGGTGGCGGCCGGATCGCAGCGGTTGGCCCAGGCTCTGGAGGGGGCCTTGGGCGGGGCGAATCTGCCGGTCAGAGTGGTGTGGCGGCCGGTGCTGGTCTCGAAGGAGGCGATCCGGCGCACCATCTTGGAGGCCAACGCCGCCCTTGAGTGTGTTGGTCTGATCGCCTGGATGCACACGTTCTCACCGGCCAAGATGTGGTTGGCCGGGCTGACGGCGCTCCAGTTGCCGCTGCTCCATTGGCACACCCAATTGGATGAGATATTGCCTTGGGACACCATCGACATGGATTTCATGAATCTGCACCAAGCGGCGCACGGGGACCGGGAATTCGCGCACGCGGTGGTCCGGTCGCGGGCGCGCCGCAAAGTGGTGGCCGGGTCGGTCGCCAACCCCGCGACCCAGACCCGGATCGCGAGTTGGGTGCGCGCGGCCGTGGCTTATGCGGACGGGCGCTCCGGCAAGCTGATCCGCTTCGGGGACAACATGCGTGATGTTGCAGTCACCGAAGGTGACAAGGTAGAGGCCGAACGGGTGTTTGAGACCAGCGTCACGACCTACGGGGTGACCGAATTGGCCGATGCCGTCCGTGCCGTCCCGCACGCCACCGCCGCCGCGCTCGCAGGGCTTTACGGGGACCTGTATGCGGTTGTCCCGGAGCTAGCGCCCGGCGGCGCGCGACACGATTCTTTGATCTATGCGGCGCGCCAGGAGATTGCACTGCGGTCCTTCTTGGTCGAGACCGGCGCGACCGCTTTTACTACCAACTTCGAGGACTTGGGTGGCCTGGCGCAACTGCCCGGGTTGGCGGTGCAGCGCCTGACGGCCGAAGGCTATGGGTTCGGGGCCGAAGGCGACTGGAAAACGGCGTTGTTGGTGCGAGCCGCCAAGGTGATGGGTCGGGGCCTGGCGGGCGGTGCGTCCTTGATGGAGGATTACACGTACCACCTGGTGGCGGGCGAGGAGAAGATCCTGGGGGCGCACATGTTGGAGGTTTGCCCGTCGCTGAGCGATGCTCAGCCGTCGCTGGAGATTCATCCCCTGTCGATTGGGGCGCGCGAAGACCCGGTGCGTCTGGTGTTCGATGCGACACCCGGTCCGGGTGTGGTGGTGGGGCTGGCTGACCTGGGGGACCGGTTCCGTTTGACGCTGAACACGGTGGCGGTGATCCCGCCTGATCAGCCCCTGCGGCGTCTGCCGGTGGCGCGGGCCGTGTGGCGGCCTGACCCCGACTTCTATACCTCCGCCGAATGCTGGCTGACCTCAGGTGCGCCGCACCATACTTGTCTGACGACCAGCGTGGGCCTCGCCGAGTTCCAGGATTACGCGGACATGGCTGGGGTGGAACTCGCTGTCATTACCGAAGGAACTGAGGTGGTGCGCTTCGCCCGCGAGTTGCGTTGGGAGGCCGCCTACCGGCGCCTCGCCGGGGGTTTGTGATGGGCGCCTCGGCGCGGCCAGCGAACGCTTACGCCTGGGCTGGCGCCGCCCCGGCGGGCGAGGTGATTGAGGCGGGGCTCACCGCGCTCGGGATTGAACTGGGTTCAACCCGAGTCAAGGCGGTATTGACCGGACCGGACCTGGCCGTCCTGGGGACCGGGGTGTTCGATTGGGAGAACCAGATGGTTGATGGGCTGTGGAGCTACAGCCTGGATGCGGTCTGGCAGGCCTTGCGTGGTGCTTACCGGGATCTGGCCCGTGACGTCGCGGAACGGCACGGGCGTGAACTGCGCCGAGTCGGTGCGATCGGCTTGTCCGCGATGATGCACGGGTATCTCGCGTTCGGCGCCGATGACGAGTTGCTGGTGCCGTTCCGGACCTGGCGCAACACGAACACTGAGCGGGCGGCGGCCGCCCTTAGCGCCCGGCTCGGGGCCAACATCCCGCTGCGCTGGTCGGTGGCGCACCTCTACCAGGCCGCGTTGGAGGCGGAGCCGCATGTGGGATCGGTCCGCTTCCTGACCACTTTGGCAGGCTATGTCCACTGGCAGTTGACGGGCGAGCGCGTCCTCGGCGTGGGTGACGCTTCGGGGATGGTACTAATCGGCGCCGATGCCGACGTGGAAAGAACCGCTCTAGCCGCCTGTGACGAGTTGGTAGCGGCCCTCCCCCAAGCCCGCGCTTACCCTTGGGCCCTCAGCCCGGACGGTCCCAGCGCGGCCGGCCCCGGTGGGCGCGGCCCGGTGGGGCCTGGCGGCCCTGAAGCGGGCGCGCCGGTCGGCGCGGGCGGTCCCGGTGGGCGCGGCATCGGCGGCTTGTTGCCTAAGGTGTATCCGGCGGGCGTGGTGGCGGGCCGGCTGACTGCGGCGGGGGCGGCGGCACTTGATCCGAGCGGGAAGCTGGAGCCGGGCGCGCCGGTCTGTCCGCCCGAGGGCGATGCGGGCACGGGGATGGTGGCGACGGGTGCGGTGGCGCCGCGAACCGGCAACGTATCCGTTGGCACGAGTATCTTCGCGATGATTGTGCTGGAGCGGGCGCTCGGCGGCGCTCACGCGGAGATTGACCTGGTGACAACCCCGGCGGGGGACCCGGTGGCCATGGTGCACTGCAACAACGGGGCTTCGGAACTGGGGGCGTGGTGTGGGCTGTTCGGCGAATTCGCGCGCATCCAAGGGCAAAGCGTCGAGGATGCGGCGGTCTTTGGTGCGCTGTTCCGTGAGGCGTTGCGGGGCGAACCTGACGGCGGCGGTCTGACCGCGTTCAACTATCTGGCGGGCGAACCCATCACGGGGTGGGCGCACGGTGTGCCGCTGTTCCTACGCACCCCTGGCAGCACGTTCAGCTTGGCTAACTTCATGCGTGCGCAGCTTTTCGCGGTGTTCGCGACTCTTCGGCTGGGTTTGGATGTGTTGGCGGGCGAACAGGTGGCGGTGGATCGGCTGTTTGCGCATGGTGGAGTGTTCCAGACGGAGGGCGTGGCGCAGCGGTTACTGGCTGCGGCCTTGAATAGTCCAGTGACGGTGGGCGAAACGGCAGGCGAAGGCGGCGCTTGGGGCGCCGCGATCCTGGCCTGGTACATGCTGCGCGGTGGTGAGCGTGACCTGGCGACCTATCTGGCCGAAGATGTTCTGGCGGCGGCCCGGACCACCACGCTGGCCCCTAACCCGGTGGATGTGGCCGGGTTCCAGACCTACTTGGCGCGGTTTTCGGCTGCGCTGCCCGCAGTGCGCGCCGCAGTAGCGGCAGAGCGGCCCGCGTGGTAGGTTAGGCTCGCCTAATAGTCCCGGGCGAACGCAAAGGAGCAGGCTACATGGGATTCGCCGACGCCAGCCACACCGCTGGGCTTTACCGCGCCGAGGTGCTACGCACCGAACGTGTCACGCCACATATGGTTCGTGTCACATTTGGCGGCGCGGACCTCAAAAAGCTGCCGCAACACGGCTATGACCAGTGGTTTCGGCTGTTCTTGCCGGTCAGCGCAGAGCCGGTCGACTTCAGTGGACTCCCGGAGCGATTCTCGCTTGGTGGCTATCTGAAATACCTGGCCACCAAGTCTGGGACCAGGCCGCCGGTCCGGAATTACACGGTGCGCCACCACCGGCCGGAATTGGGCGAGCTGGATGTCGACTTCGTGGCCCACGGCGAGGCGGGGATCGCTGGGCCGTGGGCGCAGCGCGCTCAGCCGGGTGAGCCGATCGCCCTGATTGACCAGGGGCGCGGCTTCGATCCGTTGCCGGACGCAACGGCGGTGTTCCTGGTGGGTGACGAATCGGCGCTGCCCGCCATAGCCGGGATTCTGCGCGACCTGCCGCGCGATGCGGTGGGCCAGGCGATCATCGAACTCCCCGACGAGGCGGACCGCCAAGAGCTGGCTGAGCCCGTCGGGGTTGAGGTCCGCTGGCTTTTCCGCTCGGCCCCGGACCAGCAGATCGGCAAATTAGCGCACGATGCCGTCCGCAGCTACCGGCCGCA
>JAITJY010000404.1 GCA_031278675.1 Bifidobacteriaceae bacterium | reverse complement strand
ATCAGTGCCGACCGGCCTGCGGAACTGCACGGCGTGGGCGCGAATCAGACCGCAGATCAACGCCGGGTGTTTGGCGCTGCACCGGTCTGGGAAGCGACACTGCCGGCTGGGATCACCCCGGACGCGGCGCATCGCGCCGCGTCCGCTGCGGCTGCCGCCGCGCGGGGCCGCCGTTCCGGCGTAGCCGGGCCCGCCCATATCAACATCCAATTCCGGGAGCCACTGGTCCCTGACCAGGGTTGGGCCGCCGAAGCCCCGCTTGGCGGTGCGACTGACAGTGCGGCGCCCGGCGTGGGCTCGGGCGAAGTCCCCGCCCCAGGACCCGCGAAGCTGTGGCCGGTGGTGGTGGATGGTGGATCGGGGGCGGTCGGGGCGGCGCCGGGGCGTGGGCCGTGGGAGGCGGTGCCGCTGGAACGCGGGCCGGTGCCGGCGGATGGTGGATCGGGGCCGGAGCAGGCGGTGCCGCTGGAACGCGGGCCGGTGCCGGCGGTACCGCTGGAGGGCGGGTCGAAGCTGTGGCCGGTGATTTTGGAACGCGGTCCCAAGACGCTGGTGGTGGCCGGTTTTGGTGCGGGTCCGGAGGCGGCCGAACTGGCCGCCGCAGGCGGCTGGCCCCTGGTCAGCGAACCGGTATCCGGTGCGTGGTTTGGCCCGAACGCAGTCCGGGCTGGCCGGATCGTGGTGGAACTATTGGGCCGGCAGGTGGAGCGGGTCGTGGCCTACGGCAGGCCGGTGCTGAGCCGGCCGGTGACACGGCTGATCCAAGATGCGGGTGTCGAGTTGATCACGGTACACAGCGGCGGCGCCTGGTTTGATCTGGGCCGACGCGGCCGGTTGGCCAGTCACGCGACCGTGGCCGCAAGCGGCGGACCGAACCCAGAAGAACTCGCCTGGCTGGAGGCCTGGCTGGCGGCCGGGCCGGCCGTGGGGCGCGTGCTAGCCGCACTGGACGACCCCACCGGCCCGGCGGTAGCGGCGGCTCTGGCCGCTGCGGCGTTCGGTCAGGGAACCGGGGGCGAGCCCGGCTCGCCCCCGAGCGGCGCCGCCGCGCCCGCAGAGGCGCCACCCAGCGCCGAGTGGCCTGTGGCGCCGCGCAGCACTGCCTTGCCTGGGGGGCCACCCAGCGCCGAGTCGAGCAGCCTCGTGGTTGGGTCTTCCAGCGCTATCCGGGACCTCGACCTGGCAGAGCCCCCCCGGACTCAAGGCGCCCCACCGCCCGCATGCCTCACAACCCCCGCACCCACCACACCCCCCGCACGCCTCACACATCCCGCACGCCTCACACCCCAGGCGGAGCGCACCCCGGCCGCAGTCGCGGCCTTGCGCGGGGTCGCCGGGATCGACGGCACGGTCAGTTTCGCCACGGGCGTAAACCTCGCCCAGGGCGGATTGACGCGGGTGCTGCTGGGTGATCTGGCCCTGCTCCACGACGTGGGCGCCTTGCTCACGCCCGCCTGCGAACAGCGCCCTAACCTGCAGATTGTGGTGCTGGCGGACGGCGGCGGCGGCATCTTCGAGGGGCTCGAAGTGGCTCACGCCACCCCGCCCGGATTATTCGAGCGGTTTTTCGCGACCCCGGCCGGAGTAGATTGGGCGGCGCTGGCGGCCGCCTACGGGCTGGCGTTCGCAGAACCGCAGACCCTAGCGGAACTAGTAAATGTGCTGGCCAACCCCCCAATTGGGGTCAGCCTGGTCAAGGTTGCGCTAGAGCGGGGCCAACGGCGCACCCTTGAGCGGCGCCTCGTACAGCTTTCGAGAAACGACCCCGCCATGTTCAGCGGGTTCCAATGAATGCGGGATGATTCTCTCAGAGACTTGCGCTTGGCTGTCTGGTAATGCGCACGGAAAGAAGGACACCATGACGGATCAAACACCACTGCCAGGACCGGATTCTAACGAGGGCCTGAGGTTGCCCCCACCTGCTTGGCGCCCGGTGAGCGAACAGCGGCCTGAAGGCAGCACTAACGAGCCCGAGGCCCCACCACCCGCAGCGAGCGGCTACCCGCCCGGCGGGGACAATCCCCCCCGGACAGCTGACCAGGACCGCCTCGTCATCACGTTGGGCGCCGAAGGCGGTATCCCCCCAGCCGCGCCAGGCACCGCCCCAGGGGCCGACGGCGACGGGTTTGGGCAAAGGACCCGCGCCGGCGCTGCGGCCGCCGACCAAGCCGACGCGTTCGACTCGGTCGGTCGGCGAGCCGGTGACGCCCAAGAAGGTACCGACGGGTTCGGCTCGCACCGGCGCACCGGCGCACCGAGCGCCGGCGAGGCGGATAGCTTTGGGCTCCCGGGCCGGACCGCAGCCGCTGGTGGCGACGCCGAGGAAGCGAGGACCGGCAGCGCCGAGGATTTCGCCGCGCCGCGCCGCGCCTCCGGCAAACCGCTGCTTGAACCAGAACGTAAGTCGCCCTGGCACGCCGATGACGCCGCCGCTTGGGACGCCGCTTGGGGGGACGAGGCCCCGGCCAGCGTTTCCGGCCGCCGTCCAACGGACGGCGCAGACGATTGGCCCGCAGCGCCAGCCGCCACCCCGACCACACCCCAGCTAACCGGCGACTTCCCGGGCACCCGCGCGGCCCCGCCCGCCGCGCAATCCACCTGGTTCGCGGGTTTGGGCCACGCCAGCGACCGGACGCCCGCGACCGCCCAGCCGGTGGACGATGCCGCCCAGGCAGCTTCTGCCACCACCTCCCCGCCGGCGGAGGCCGGAGCCAGTCCCTTCGGTACGCCGGGGCTAGCTGGCGCGGGCGGCGCCCCATCGGTCTTTGGCGGGCGCCATCAGGGCGCCGGCCTGGCCGGCGGTGCGCCACCTGGTAGCGCACCGGGAACTGGACCGGGTAGTGCACTTGGCGCTGCAAGTGTTACCGCAGGTGGCGGTCTGGGTGCGGGGACGGCATCGGGCGCGGGAGCCAACTCGACCCAAGCAGACGCCCCCTCGGCTCGCGAACTGCGGGCTTGGCAGGCGTCGGCCGAAACGGGACCCGGGCCGGTCGTGGCCTCGGCGAACCCACCGGTGGCACCGCGGACGGCATCGCCCTATCAGGCGCCGGCCTATGCGCTGGGCAATGCGGGCTCGCCGACCAGCGGAACTGCGCCCATCCCGTTCGCTCCTCCCCCGGGTGGGGGACCAGGTTCGCCGCCTGGCCCTGGCGGACCGGGCGGCCCCAGCGGACCGGGGCGGCCCCCGCAGCCGGAGCCTGCGGGCCGCGCCAGGCGACCGGCCAAGGGCGTGACCCGGGCTGGGGCCTGGGGGATCGCGCTGGTAGCGGCGCTGGTCGCGGCCGGGGCGACGGGCGGCGTGACCTACCTGGTGATGGCGGGCGGTCAGGATGGCGCGTCGGCGCCGGGCGTGGTATCGAACACTCCGAGATCTACTAGTTCGGTCACTGACTTGAACTCGGGACAAAACGTGCCGGACATCCCCGAAGAGGCGTATGACGGCGAATCGCCGCAGTGGAACCTGGTGGCTCAGGCGGTGCAACCGACGGTGGTCGCGATCAAGGTGGCGGCTGGGACCTACAGTGAAGCGCAAGGCTCCGGGGTGATCATCAACTCCGATAAGGGCTATGTGGTGACCAATAATCACGTCGTGGCGGACGCTGCGGGTGCGATCCAGATCATGCTGTCGGACGGACGCATCTTTGAGGCGGAGCCGCTGGGCACCGACCCGTCCACCGACCTGGCGGTGCTAGAACTGCGCAATCCTCCGTCTGACCTGGTAGAAGCCGAACTGGGCAACTCGGACGCGGTGGTGGTCGGCGAGCCGGTGATGGCGGTCGGCAACCCACTGGGCTTAGATAACACTGCGACCACTGGGATTGTCTCCGCCCTGAACCGCCCGGTCGTGACCGAGGCCAGCGGGGCCACCTCCGGCTCTCAGGAGGTGGTGACCAACGCGATCCAGGTCGATGCCGCCGTCAACCCGGGTAACTCGGGCGGCCCGTTGTTCAACGCGAAGGGTCAAGTGATCGGGATCAACAGTTCTATTGCGGCAATGCCGTCCGAGTCAGGTACGGCCGCGAACATCGGCTTGGCTTTCGCTATCCCGTCCAACCTGGTTGCCAACGTGGCTGGTCAACTAGTCGAGAACGGTGTCGCCGTGCATCCGTTCTTGGGTGTGACCGCCAATGACACCACCGTGGAGATCGATGGCGTGACCCGGGCCGGAGCCGAGATTTACAAGGTCGAAGTGGGCACCCCCGCCGAACAGGTGGGGCTGAAGAAGGGCGACGTGATTGTCGCGGTGGACGGCAATCCCGTCAATGGCATGATCTCGTTGACCGCTTGGATCAGGTCCTACAACCCCGGCGATCAAGTGGTGCTGACCGTGGTTCAGGGCGGCCGGGCAGTGGACCTGGATGCGACTCTAACCACCCGCGAGAGCTAACGCGAAAGTGAACCGTTTGCGCAGGTCAGGGCATCGCGTCTGACATTATGTCCGATCCCACTTTCTCCCATCACGGCACCGCCAGGGCGGGTGGGTAGCTAATCCCGCGCGGGGACGCCGCCCGGGCCGGATGGCGCTGCGAGGGCCGCCGCGCGGCGTGCAACGGCTGTCGGAGCTAATGTGCCTCCAGCACGGTGCGCGCTGCGGCCGGTCAGTCCGCCGCCGGTCAGCCTGCGGCCGGTCAGTCCGGGCCGGGTGGTGTCCCTGAGTTGTCCAGGAGGCCCAGCGCGTAGCGCATCGGCTGGAGTTTAGCCTCGGTTTCGGCTAACTCGGCGGCGGGATCGGAGGCGGCGACAATGCCGCCGCCAGCCCACAAGCGCCCCGAACGGCGGTCGGGGCTGAGTTGCGCTGAACGCAGCGCCAGACCCCATTCGCCGGCCCCGTTCTGGTCTATCCAGCCGACCGGTCCCGCGTAGCGGCCCCGGTCTAATCCTTCTAGCTGCTCGATCGCCGCCGCTGCGGCCTGGCGCGGCGTACCGCACACCGCAGCACTCGGATGCAGTGCGGCAACCAGCCGCAGCGCCCCAGGCCAACCGCCCGATCGCGACCGGCGCAACTCCCCGACCACCTCGGTCGCCAGATGCATCACATTCGGCAAGTGCAGGACGGATGGAATCTCCGGGACGGATAATTCCTCGACGAACGGCTCCAATGCGGCCACGACGGATTGGACCGCGAACTCGTGTTCTTCCAGGTCTTTCGAACTGCGCGCGAGTGCGGCAGCGTGCGCCAGGTCAGCTTCGTCGGCGCCGCCGCGCCGAATAGTGCCGGCCAAAACCCGCGATGTGGCCAGACCCCGGCTGGAGCGCAGCAGGATCTCCGGCGTGGCACCGATCATCCCGTCCACCGCGAAAGTCCATGTGTCCGCATAGTACTGAGCCAGGCGGGCGAGCACCGACCGCGTGTCGATCGGCCCTCCGGTCGATTCAGCCACCACCGAACGCGCCAACACCACCTTGTCCATCTTGCCCGCCTCGATTTGAGCAATCCCGCGCGCCACCACCCCAGGCCACGCGTCCGCGCTGATCGGCCCCGGCAGTTCGATAAGGGGCGGCAGGGGAGCGGAGCGCATTGGCGCCGGGCCGCCCAGGCCACGCGAGCCGCCCGGGCTATTCGGATTGCCCCGGCCCGAGCCGGGGCCGAGCGGCTGGGTGTGCCCGTCGGCTTCGTGGCGCCGTGTTCTGCTTGCCGCTGCGGGCTGCTTACTGGAGTGGTCGGCATCGGGCATCGCTTCGGTGGTCCACTCTTCGCCGCGGTAACGGGCCACCACCAAGCGGGGAACTATCAAGGTCGATTCCGTCAGCGAAGTCGCGGCGAACGCGAACGTCCCGAACGCGAGCGGCCCCATACCGGGCACCGTGCTCGGACCATCGATCCGGGCAGCCGCAAGGATGGCACGCCACCAGCGTTCGGCGGCATCGAAGCGGTCGGGGCCGCAGGTATCGCAGCGGGCGGCCTCACCCAAGGCGACGAACCCCTGCCCCCGCCTGAGCCAGACGATTGGTTCGCTGGTGGCGGCGTCGAGCAGGTCAGCGCCCACTCGTCCGCGCCGGGTCCGAAACGTGATTCTGGGCACCATGACGCCCCTCAGCCTACCGGGCAACGGGGCCGGCGGGGGGCGGTTGCCCGGGGCGGTGCGGTTCGGTTGCCCGGGGCGGTGCGGTTCGGCGGCGCGGGGCGGTGCGGGGCGGTGCGGACAAGCTGCTTTGGCGTATCTCGGCGCGTGCTATCTAGGACTGGTGGGCTGACTTGGGGGTGC
>JAITJY010000402.1 GCA_031278675.1 Bifidobacteriaceae bacterium | reverse complement strand
TCCGGGCCGCTGGGCCTGGCGGGGCAGCCGGGCGCCGGCGCGCCACGCGGCGCTGGAGACGCCGCGCTGTACGCCGCAGGCCTTAGCCCGGCAGCGGTCCGGGGTCCGTTGGCCGATGCCGTCCGCAGCCTGGCCGAAGCCCGTCGCCCCCGCATATTGGCTGGCGGGGGAGTCGTGCGCGCCGGGGCTGGACCGGAGTTGGCGGCGTTGGCGGAGCGGTTGGCGGCGCCCGTGGTGACGACCCCCGCGGGGCGGGCGGCGCTGCGCTGGGACCACCCCCTCAGCGCTCAGGGCTGGATCGAGGACATCGCGACCACCGAATTCCTCGAACAAGCGGATGCCTTGCTGGTGGTGGGCTGCGGCCTGGGCGAACTCAGCACCAACTACTTCCGTCTGGCGCCGCTGGGTCAGGTGATCCACCTCGACGCCGACCCGACCGTCTTGGGCGCCAATTGGCCCGCGCTGGCGTTGGTCGGCGACGCAAGAGTCGGGCTGGATGCGCTGGATGTGGCGCTGGCCGCCTCGGGTGTGAGCGGACGCGATCCCGCGGCGGCCGAACGCGCGGCGCTAAACCTGGTCGAGCAGGTTCGGCAGCGGCTCGCGACACAGGGCTTGGAGCGGGAGCTGGACCTGATCGCCGCTTTGCGCGAGGCTGTGCCCGACGCCGTCGCCACCTATTGGGACATGACAATCTTGTCCTATTGGGCTTGGTCGGCGTGGGACGCGCGGGGCGCGCCGTTCGAGACTGCGGCCTGTGGGGGACTGGGTCTGGCGCTGCCTGCGGCCCTGGGCGCGGCCATCGCGTCGGGACGCCCCACCTTGGCGGTCAGCGGTGACGGGGGAGGGCTCTACGGGATAGCCGACCTGATCACCTTGGCGGAGACCGCGGCGCCGGTGACCTGGCTGGTGGTGGACGATTCCGGCTACGGCGTGTTGCGCGGTTACATGCGTGACGCGTACGGCAGGGCGTTCGGCACGGACTTTCCGGGCTATGACTACGCCGCGTTGGCTCGGTTGGCGGGAGTGACGGCTGTCGACGTGGACGTCTCAGCCGCGCCCGCCGCTGTCGCTGAGGCTCTGGAGTCCGCCCGGCCCCGGGTGGTCGTGGCGCGGACCGAGCTGGGATTGTTCGCTCCCACCCATTTGCGCAGGCCGGCCCGCCATCTTGGGCGATGAGCGGCGCGGCGGCCAGCTGCGCGTGACGCCCGGTAGAGTGAGCGCGTGACTCGTCCCGTGCAGGTGGCCCCGCGCGACGGCCGGGCGGCGGTCGGGTCGCGTCTGCGCGCGACCCGCCAGGGCCGGGCGTTGACCATCGAGAACGTCGCGTCTGCGACGGGCTTGTCGAAGGGCTTCTTGAGCCGAGTGGAGCGGGACATGGTCTCTCCGTCGGTGACCACGCTGGTCGCGCTTTGCGATGTGCTGAACATCAACGTCGGGGACCTGTTCAGCCAGCCCGATGTGGCCTATGTGCCCTGGGATGAGGCCCCGGCCATCAGCCTGGGCGGGCACCTGATCTCGGAGCGGCTCCTCTCTCCCCGCCGCGAGGTTCGTTTTCAGGTGCTGCGTTCCCAGGTCAAGGCCGGCGATCCGGCCACCGCGGGCGAGGATCTCTACACGGTCAACGCGGAAGTCGAGTTCTTGCACGTGCTGAAGGGCCGGATCCGGTTGATGACCGTGATGGAGAACTGGGATCTGGGGCCGGGGAGCTCGCTGACGTTGGACGCCCGGGAGCCCCACAGTTGGAAGGTGCTGGATCCGGCCGACGGCGCCGACCTGATCTGGGTGCTGGTGCCGGCTGCTTGGACGGGCACCGCCTGACGGCGGGTGTGTCCAGCCGATTACGC
Source organism: Bifidobacteriaceae bacterium (assembly GCA_031278675.1). Classification (GTDB taxonomy): domain Bacteria; phylum Actinomycetota; class Actinomycetes; order Actinomycetales; family WQXJ01; genus JAIRTF01. Next base: position 3,375 of record JAITJY010000402.1, on the reverse strand, counting down.
GCGGGCTAATTCCTGTCGCCGTCAGGTAAACAGGTCATGACCGGGCTGCCGCGGCGCCCTGTTTCCTATTAGGTTATTTCTGTTGTCTCTAGGGCCACAAGGTGTGGCGTCAAGCAAGGAGGACCAGACATGACACGAGTTCTGAACCGCGGCCTGGTCGGCGTGGTCGGCGCGGCGTTGGCCGTGACCTTTGGAGCGGCCGGCTGCTCCGACCCGGTGGCCGAACCTGACAACTCCCAAACCCCCGTCGCGTCGACCGACGCCACGGCCGCCACGGGCGTGAACGAGGCCGCGCGAGCCCTGCTCCCGCAAGCCATCCTCGACGGCGATCCCATCAAAGTGGGGACGGAGGCGTATTACCCGCCCTACGAATACCTCGCAGACGACGGCACGACCATCATCGGCCTCGACATCGAACTGTTCGATTCCGTGGCGAACGCTCTCGGCGTCGAATACACCATCGACAACGCCGCCTTCGACGCGCTGCTGCCGGGCGTGGACACCGGGCGGTGGGACGTGATCGTCGCGGCGCTGACCGACAACGCGGGCAGGCAAGAGAACTACGACATGATCGACTATTTCACCACCGGTCAAACCATCGTTGTGCTGGCGGGCAATCCGGCCGGCATCAAACAAGAGTCCGACCTCTGCGGACACGCCGTCTCCGTGTTGACGGCATCCGCCCAGGAGACCATCCTCCAAGAGTTCAACGCGGATCTGTGCCCGGCGGACAACCAAATCGAAATCCTGCCGCAGACCACAGATGACGACGCCTACATGCAACTCCAGACCGGGCGTGTCGACGCAACCCTGTCGCAAGATCCCGTCGCCCGCGACAGGGTGGAAAAGGTCGGGGACGGGGCCACGTTCGAACTAGGCAACACGGAGCCATTCCTGACCAAACCGCTGGGCTACGCTCTGGCGAAAGACTCCACCCAACTGCGTGACGCCTTGCAAGCGGCGATCCAGGGGCTGGTGGACGACGGCACATACCAAACAATCTTGGACAAGTACGGCCTCGGCGCGTCAGCGATCAGCGAAATCACTGTGAATGCCGGCGAATGACAGCGACGGCAGACGATAGCGCCTCCCCGGCCGCTCCGGCGGCCGGGGGCGGGTCCTATCGCGTCGTCCCGGTGCGCCACTGGGGACGATGGTTGGCCGCAGCCGTCGTCCTGGGGTTGCTGGCGGTGCTTGTTTGGCAGGTGGCGGAACACTCGATCCTGCGCTGGGAGATCGTGGCCGAGCGACTGTTCAGCCGCAGCATCTTCAACGGCATGGCGATCACCTTGGCGCTCACCGCGAGCTCGATGGTTCTCGGATTGGCCGGCGGGACCGCGCTGGCTGTGATGAGGCTGTCCGCCAGCCCATTGTTGAAAGGGTTCTCCGGCGGCTTCATTTGGCTGTTCCGGGGCACGCCCATCATGGTTCAGATCCTGATCTGGTTCAACCTGGGCCTGTTCCTCCCGGAAGTCAACCTGGGCTTCATCGCCTTCAACACCACCGAGGCGATCGCCCCACTGACCGCGGCGGCTTTGGGCCTGGCTTTCAACGAGTCCGCCTACGTGGCAGAGATCATCCGCGGGGGGATCAACGGAGTCGACTCAGGACAGACCGAGGCATGTCAGGCCCTCGGGATGACCAAGGCCCTGACCCTGCGCCGGATCGTCCTGCCCCAGGCGCTGCGGTCGATAGTGCCGCCCCTCGGCAACGAGTTGGTGACGCTGCTGAAGGAGACTTCGCTAGTGGCGGTGATCGGCGCCGGCGACCTGTTGACCATGGCGCAGCGCCTGGGCACGGCCGACTTCTCCCGCATGGAGATGTACGTGGTCGCCTCAATCTGGTATTTGGTGCTGACATCCGTGCTGACGGCGGGCCAGTCCGCGGTGGAGAAGCGCTTGGCCCGCTCGCGGGGCGAGACGGCCGCAGAGGCCGACAAGAGTTTCTGGCGGGGCCTTTGGCCCAGCCGAGGGGGGAAGACGTCATGAGTCGTCAAGCGCCGATCGTCGAGGCTCGCGGAGTCGAGAAGTCATTCGGCGGCGTGCCCGTGCTCCAAGACATCACCTTGGACGTCGCCGCCGGAGAGGTGGTGTGCTTGCTGGGACCGTCCGGTTCAGGCAAGTCGACCTTCCTGAGGTGCGTCAACCATCTCGAGACACCCGACCGCGGCTACGTCAAAGTGGGCGGCGAATACATCGGCTACCGCGAGAAACAAGGCCGACTCTATGAGCTGAAAGCCCGGGAAGTCGCGCGGCGGCGGCGCAAGACGGGCATGGTGTTCCAACGTTTCAACCTGTTCCCGCATCTCACGGCCTTGGAGAACGTCATGGAGGCGCCGCTGCGGTGCCTCCACCGGCCCAGGGCCGCCGTGGCGGAAGAAGGCCGGGCGCTGCTAGCCCGTGTCGGATTGGCGGACCGGGCCGACTACTACCCGGCCCAGCTGTCCGGCGGCCAGAGCCAAAGGGTCGCCATCGCGCGCGCACTGGCGATGAACCCTGAGGTCATGCTCTTCGACGAGCCGACATCAGCGCTCGACCCGGAACTGGTCGGCGAGGTCCTAGACGTCATGAGGGGACTGGCGAAGTCCGGGATGACCATGGTGGTGGTCACACACGAGCTGGGCTTCGCACGGGAAGTCTGCGACCGGGTGGCCTTCATGGACCACGGCGTGATAATCGAGCAAGGCCCACCCGAGGACGTGATCGGCCGGCCTCGGCTCGAACGCACCAAACGGTTCATGCGGATGGTCAAATGACCACTCGTAAGCTGGTCGTGTTCACCGACCAGACAGACCTGGACCAGGCGCCGGCCAAAGCCCACCTCGCGGAGCACGGCCTCGACGCGGTTTCGCTTGAGCTCAGGCCGGGGGTGGCCGTCCCGGACCGTTTCCGCGACGCGATCGGCCTGGTGGTGGGCTACGCCAGGATCGACGCCGCGGTGTTCGACCAGATGCCCGGCCTGTTGGCGGTCGCCACGTGCTCAACGGGCGCCGACATGGTCGACGTGGCGACGGCATCGTCCCGCGGTGTTGAAGTGGTCCCCTTGACAGACGTCTCCACCAAAGAGGTGGCGGCGCACACGGTGGCCCTCGCCCTCGGATCGGTCCGCTGCTTAGCGGAGGGCGCGGCCGTGGTGCGGGCGGGAGGCTGGACGGCGGACCTGAAGGTTGTCCCGCCGGATCTAGGCGCGCTCACGTTGGGCTTGGTCGGCTTCGGGCGGATCGGGCGGCAGGTGGCCGCTTGGCTCGGGCCGATGTTCGGCCGGGTCCTAGCCTGCGACCCGCTGGCAGCCGGAGCGGCGGGCGGCGCGGCGGGCGGCCCTGAACTGGTCGGCCTCAGCGAACTGATCGAACAGGCCGATCTGATCTCCCTCCAC
>JAITJY010000149.1 GCA_031278675.1 Bifidobacteriaceae bacterium | reverse complement strand
GCACTGGTGAAATCGAGCGCCTCGGGGGAGCCGTAAGCGATCCGCTCGCGGCCCAAAAAGCCGTGGAGGTTCATTTGTCCCAGGCCTATCCCGTGCGATGCCAGGTTGCCGCGTTCCACCGACGGCACCGAGCCGATTTGCGCCGTTTCGGAGACTGCGGTCAAGGCCCGCACGGCCACCGCGACGGTCTGCGCCAAGTGGCCGCCGTCGATGGCGGCAGCAATGTTCAGCGAACCTAAGTTACAACAGATATCCTTACCGACATGGGCGTACGAGAGGTCCTCGCAATAGGTCGAAGGGGTGGCGGACTGGAGGATTTCGGAACACAGGTTGGAGTGGGTGATGCGGCCGGGTAATGGGTTGGCGCGTGACGCGGTGCCCTCGAACAACAGGTACGGGTAGCCGGATTCAAATTGGACTTCGGCGATCGCCCGGAACAGGTCCCTGGCACGCAGTGTGGTCTTCTTGATCCTGGGATCTTCCACCAATTGGTCGTAATGCTCGGTGATGCCGAAATCCGCAAACGGTACCCCGTAGATGCGCTCTACGTCATACGGGCTGAATAGGTGCATGTCGGAGTCAGTCTTTGCTAACTGAAACGTGATATCGGGGACAACTACTCCCAGTGAGAGCGTCTTGATGCGGATTTTCTCGTCGGCGTTTTCGCGTTTCGTGTCCAAGAAGCGCATGATGTCCGGGTGGTGGGCGTGGAGGTAGACCGCACCGGCGCCTTGGCGCGCCCCGAGTTGGTTGGCGTAGGAGAAGGAGTCTTCCAGCAATTTCATTACGGGGATCACCCCGGAGGACTGGTTTTCGATCCGCTTTATCGGGGCTCCGGCTTCACGCAGGTTGGACAACAGCAACGCCACACCGCCGCCGCGCTTTGAGAGTTGCAACGCGGAGTTGATGCCCCGCGCGATCGACTCCATGTTGTCTTCGATGCGCAGCAGGAAACACGAGACTGGTTCGCCGCGTTGGGCTTTGCCGGCGTTGAGGAAAGTTGGGGTGGCGGGCTGGAAGCGGCGGGCCAGGATTTCGTCGAGTAGTTGGACCGCGAAAGCGGCCTCGCCGCGAGCCAGCGTTAGCGCTACCAGGGTGATGCGGTCCTCGATGGTTTCCAAATATTGGGTCCCGTCGAAGGATTTCAGTGCATATGACGTATAAAACTTGGTTGCTCCCAGGAAACTGCCGAACTCGAATCCGGTGCGGTGGGCCCGCGCGAACAGTTCGGTCAGGAACGCGGCATCATAGGGTTCCAAGACCGTCGGATCGTAGTAGCCTTCCGCGACCAGGGCGGCCAACTTGTCCGGCGTCGTCTCGAAGTGCCGTAGCCGGGGCGCGACGTGTTCGCGCAGGTAGGCTTCGATGGCTGCGCGGTCCGCCGCGAACTGGATCGACCCGTCGGGCGCCGTTAAGTTAAGGAGCGCGTTGAGCGAGTGGTAATCGGTCGGGGCGGCCTCGGTCAGAACTGGTGCGGCCACCATTCCTCCAATCCGCTGCGCACGGCAGCTACTTCCTGCTCGGTCCCGAGCAACTCGAAGGTATACAAGTGGGGGACGGAGCATTTCGCAGCGATGATCTTGCCGGCCAAGCCGTACGCTTCGCCGAAGTTGGTGTTGCCGCCGGCAATCACGCCTCGCAACCATGCCCGGTTCGCCGGGTTGTTGAGGAACCGGATCACGGCCTTGGGTACGGCGCCCTTGGCGCTGCCGCCGCCGTAGGTCGGCACCACCAGCACATAGGGCCTGTGGACGGATAACTCGCCGTCGGCTGGGAGCAGCGGGATGCGCTGCGCCGGCAATCCCAGTTTCCGGACAAACCGCTCGGTGTTACCGGAGGTGGAGCTGAAATAAACCAGTTCGCAAGGCGGATGCGCCCCGGCCGCCGCGGGAGCGGCGGGCGCTGCGGGTTGCGCGGCGGGAGCGGGTGTGCCGGGTGTGCCGGGCGCTGGCGTGCCGGGAGCGGAGGTGCCGGGGGTGCCGGGAGCGGGCGTGCCGGGAGCGGCGGGCGGTGCGGGTTGCGCGGCGGGAGCGGGGGTGCCGGGAGCGGCGGGCGGCGCGGCGGGCGCTGCGGGTTGCGCGGCGGGAGCGGAGGTGCCAAGGGTGCCGGGCGCCGGCGCGGCGGGAGCGGGCGTGCCGGGAGCAGCGGGCGGTGCGGGTTGCGCTGACTGGGTGGGCGGCATCGTGCGCCTAGGCGACCAAGGCGCGCTGGGTCAGGGCGGCAATGCGGTCGGGGCGGAAACCGGACCAATGGCCTAACTCCGTCACCACAACCGGCGCCTGGCGGTGACCCAGGGCCTTGACCAGGTCTAAGGCGTGCGGGTCGGTGGTCAGGTCCACCACCGAGTAGGCGGTGCCTTGCCGATCCAAGGCGCGGTAGGTCGCGCGGCAGGCGGGACAGGCGGGTTGGCTGTAAACCGTAACGCTCATGGTGTTCCTTCCGGGGAAGTGGGATTGGTCAGATCACCCTACTACATGTAGTGGTCAAACCAGCGCGACACACCAGATGTTGTCCAATTGGTGGGCGATTTGGCAAAGTCTTGACCCCCGGGTTACGTTAGCTGGCAGAGATGGGACTAAAGACCCATCTCGTTCGCCAAGTCGGGGGAAACGCGAACACGCTCCCAGTGCACCCTCTACGGCTTCGGCGGCCGGGCACCTACCGAAGGAGGAAGCAATGGGGCAAGATCCAAGACCCTGGGAGACGACCGGGGGAATCGACTACCTGGCGATCGAACGCAGTCCGCAGTTCAACAGGCTCCGCCTGCGGCACCGGCGCTTCGTCATCCCCGTGGTCATAGCCGGCCTGATCGCCTACCTCGCCTATGTCCTAGCGGCCAGTTGGGGGACGGGATTCATGTCGCTGAAAGTGATCGGCAACATCAACTGGGCAATGCTGGCCGGCCTGGCGCAAATCGTCACCACCTTCGCCGTCACCCTGGTCTACGTCTGGTTCGCGAACCGCAAACTCGACCCTGAGGCTGCGCAAATCCGTCACCGCATCGAATCTGGAACGGAGCCCTCCCGATGATTGCCACCACGCTGGCCCCGGTTTTGACCCCGGCTCTGGCTCCGGTTTTGACCCCGGCTCTGGCCCCCGTCTTGGCCCCGGTCTTGACTCCGGCCCTGGCCCCGGCTCTGGTCGAGGTCGACCCAACAAGCCCAGGCGAACCCGTCATCAACATTGCGATCTTCCTCGCGTTTGTCGCCGTGACCCTCTTGATCGTGATCCGAGGAGGCGGCGGAGCGAAACATGCGTCCGGCGAGGAATTCTTCGCTGGCGGCCGGTCCTTCTCCGGTGCGCAAAACGGTCTGGCCATTTCCGGGGACTACCTGAGCGCGGCATCGTTCCTCGGCATTGTGGGCGCTATCGCCACCGCGGGCTACGACGGTTTCTTGTACTCCATCGGCTTCCTGGTGGCGTGGATTGTCGCGTTGCTGCTGGTGGCGGAGCTGATGCGGAACACTGGCAAGTTCACCATGGCGGACGTGCTGGCCTTCCGGCTGCGCCCGCGGCCAATCAGGGTGGCCGCCGCCATCA
>JAITJY010000371.1 GCA_031278675.1 Bifidobacteriaceae bacterium | reverse complement strand
CCACCCCCGCCCCCACCCCGCGGCCCGCGCCCCCCACCCTCCCCAAAACCTGGGGGGGGGGGCCACTGAAGTCGCCAAACCTCGGGTGGGGGGGCACAAAAGTCGCCAAAACTCGGGTGGGGGGGCACAGAAGTCGCCAAAACTCGGGTGGAGGGGCACAAAAGTCGCCAAAACTCGGGTCGGGGGGCACAGAAGTCGCCAAAACTCGGGTGGGGGGGCACAGAAGTCGCCAAAACCCCCTGACTCCTGACGCTTGGCCTGGGTGGGTGGCCCTCGGGGTTGTGGCTTGTGGTTTCGCGTGCGGTTCGGCGGGGATTGGGTGCTGATAGTTGGGGCGGCAGCCTGGCTTTGTCGGCGGCCGGCGGCGCGCGAGGCGCGGGAGATGCTCGGCCCCATTGCCGCAAACGGGTGCTAAGTCTGGATCCACCGATGATCGCTGTGGCGAGCAGCACTAGACGGGTGCGATGGGCGTTCCTGGCCGGCGCTGGCAGGCCGGTGGCCTGCCCGGCGGGCCGGGGGCGTCCAGCGTGCCTAGCTGGCGAGCGGCGCAGTAGGCGAGGATCGGTGGATCGAGGCTAAGGCAAGTGGCAGGAGTTGGGTCAGGCGTGCCAGCCCGACTAGATCCAGAGCGCGGCGTCTTCGAGCAGGCCCTGCTCTCGCGGCGCGACGTGCCGGAGCTTGCCGGGCACGCCGACGACGACGCCGTCCGGCGGGACGTCGCGCACCACGACCGAGTTGGCGCCGATGCGGGCGCCGTGGCCGACATGAATCGGCCCGAGGACTTTCGCGCCGGCGCCCACCGTCACACCGTCGCCGAGGGTCGGGTGACGCTTGCCCTTGACCATGGAGCGGCCGCCGAGCGTCACCCCATGGAAGAGGAGCACGTCATCGCCCACCACGGCTGTCTCGCCGATCACCACGCCCATGCCGTGGTCGATGAACAGTCGGCGGCCCAGCCGCGCGCCCGGGTGGATCTCCACGCCGGTCAAAGCCCGGACCGACTGGGAGATCAACCGGGCGGGCAGCTTGAGGGCCGGCGCCCGCCACATCCGATGGGTCAACCGATGCGCCCAAAGCGCGTGCACCCCGGGATAGGTCAGCGCGACCTCGATCTTGGTGCGCGCCGCCGGGTCGAGGCGCTGAGCGGTCGCGAGATCCTCACGGAGGATCAGGCCCAAACGTTTGGCGCCTCGGACGGCGGCGGCGATCGGTTCGGTCATGGCGACAATTATCACCGCTGGCGTGGCCGCGGACTCAACCTCGATTCACCGGCGGCGCGGTAGGCGGTGACCGGCGGATCCAGGCTTAGTCCAGGAGGTCCGAATAGAGGACCGTGGACAGGTAGCGCTCGCCGAAGTCCGGGATGATCGCCACGATCGTCAGGCCGGCGGCTTCTGGACGCCGCGCGTATTCGATTGCGGCGGCCAGGGCGGCGCCCGAGGAGATCCCGATCAACAGGCCCTCCTCGGTCGCGGCGGCGCGCGCGGCGGCGATCGCGTCATCCGAGGTGACGCGGATGACCTCGTCGTAGATCGCGGTGTCGAGGACCGCGGGGACGAAGTTCGCCCCGATGCCCTGGATCTTGTGCGGCCCGGCCTTGCCTTCGGAGAGCAGCGGGGATTCCGCCGGTTCGACGGCGATCACCTTGAGGCTAGGTTTGCGGGCCTTGATGACTTGGCCCACCCCAGTGATGGTCCCGCCTGTGCCGACCCCGCCGACGACGACGTCCACGGCGCCGTCGGTGTCCGCCCAGATCTCCTCGGCGGTGGTGCGGCGGTGGATCTCGGGGTTGGCCTCGTTCTCGAATTGGCGGGCCAGGATGGCGCCGGGACGTTCCGCGGCGATCTTCTCCGCCGCCGCGACCGCGCCCTTCATCCCCTCTGACGCGGGCGTCAAGACCAGCTCGGCGCCGAACGCGCGAAGGAGCGCGCGGCGTTCCTTGGACATCGACTCCGGCATGGTCAGCACCACCCGGTAGCCCCGCGCGGCGCCGACGAAGGCCAGCGCGATTCCGGTGTTGCCGCTGGTCCCCTCGACGATTGTGCCGCCCGGTTTGAGGGCGCCGGCTTTCTCGGCGGCGTCGACGATGGCGACCCCGATGCGGTCCTTGACGCTGCCGGCGGGGTTGTAGAACTCGAGTTTGCCGAGGACTTGCGCGCCCGGGGCGAGGTTCTTGGCCAGGCGGTTGATCCGGACCAACGGAGTGTGGCCGGTGATCGCGGAAGCGTCTGGGTAGATTTTGGACATTGGTTCGGCTCCTTGTCGAGTGGGATAACTGGATGGGTTTGGCAGTGGTTTCAGGTGGGCTTCGGTGCGGCCCGCGCTGGGATTTTGGCAGCCCAGCCGGTCGCGGCGCCGGGATCGGGGACGCTGGGGTGAGGCTGTCGCTGGGGCCGGCGGCGCTTGGCTGGTCTGGGATGGGGCCAGGACGCGGGGATGTCGGAGTTCCGGGGTCCGCTGGGGCCATGGCGCCAGCCGTTTCGCCAAGGGCACAGATCGCGCTCGCGCCAAACGATGGCGGTGGGGCCGCCTGGCCGGGCGTCAGCGGTTCAAAGGCCGTCAGCCGGGGCTGGGATCAGCGACAACAACAACAACGGCGACAGCGGCGGAGGTGGTGACGGCTAAAGCGCGTGCCCATGGCATCTCCTCGTCGCTTGTGGCGCGGCGCGCCGCTGACAGATCGGCTAGACCGGAGAGAACCCTCCGTAGCCTGGGCCAGCATAGGGGCTCGGGCAGGCGTGGGCAAACCAAAATCACGCGCTTATCACAATTCGAGACCGCGCCGGCGTGTCTGCCAGGCTGACGCGACTCAAAACGGGACCATTCGACAGGTGGACAATCGCGTCTCGGCGATGCGACACAATTGCCGGTGACGGCACGATCCGAGGAGCTGCCGCCCACGGGGCAACCCGTGGTCGGCGGAACCTCGAACCGCGGCCGATCAACCGGCGGACCACGCGATCCCGCCGACCAGCCGTGCCGTGTCAGGGCCGCGCCTGAAGGCCCGCGGACCGGCTGATGGGGTCGAGTGGTTCGCCGGACGCCGACCCGCAGGGGCGGCCAGTAGTGCGATGAAAGGTATGGACAGACCTGATGGGGAATTCTTCGAGCCGGGGCGTGTGGCGCGCTTCGTTGCCGGTGTTGGTGGGTGTGCTGGGAATAGGGTTGGCGGCCTTCAGTTTGCTGCTGCCGGGCAAACCGCCGCAGAGCGCCCCTACGGCGCCGGTGCGGACGGTCACCGCGACGACCCCAGTAGAGGTCTCAAAAGCCCCGGCGCCAACACCTTCGCCGGAGCCGCTGCCGCCCAGAGTGGATTGCACTCAGGTGCCGTGCGTGGCGCTGACCTTCGATGATGGCCCGTCCGCCTACTCTGAGGCGCTGCTGGACAAGCTCGACGAATTGGGTGTGAAGGTCACTTTCTTCAACACCGGGCAGAACACCGCCAACCGGCCGGAATCAGTCAAGCGGCAGGTCGAATCTGGCCACGCGGTGGGCGGCCATTCCTGGAACCACGTCCAATTGACCACGATCAGCCCCGCGGACGCGTGCGCGGACGCCAACCGCACCGCGGACGCGATCAAGCAGGCGAGCGGCGTCGAGACTTACCTCGTCCGGCCGCCTTACGGCTCTTGGAACGACGCGATGCTCGCCGCTTGCTCGGATAAGACGTTCATTCTGTGGGACGTGGACACAGAGGATTGGCGGACTCACGACGCGGCGCAGATCCGGGATCACGCGGTGGGCGATTCCCGCGCGGGTTCGATCGTCCTGATGCATGACACCGTCGCCGAAAGCATCGAGGCGCTTCCCTCGATCGTGGCTGGTCTGAAGGAAAGGGGCTTCGAGTTGGTCACCGTGCCCGAGCTTTGGAACGAGCCGATCGCCCCGGGCCAGAGTTTTTACAACGGTCCACGGGCTGGTTAGTCCCGCTCGCTGGTGACGGCGGGAGGCGTGGTGATGGCGCACGATGCCGACCGGTCGGCAGCGTGCGCCACGTCCATTTGTCAGCGGACGGCGCGAGCGACCGCCCCGGGGCTGGTCAGGGCGCCGGCTTGTAGGTGAAGTAGATCGCGACCACTCCGACGAGCGTGACGATCAGACCGATCACCGCCAAAGGGACGGTCGCGCCGTCCCAAGCTTTGCGATTCGCGATCGCTCGGACCCGGAACACGATCCCCGCCACCGCCAACAAGGCCGCTCCAATCCCGAAGACGATTATCGCCGCCGTCAATCCCCAATCTTCCGCCGCCGCCGCTATCGTCACCCAACCGTCCACCGCCGCTCCTTTCATTCCAGCCTCCCTGGTCAGCCGGCAGTTTACCAAGCTCGCGACGCCTGGGCGCGCGGCGCGACTCAGGTGTCGACTGGTGAGGGCGCTTGGCCGGGTCTTGCCAGGTGGCGGCATCGGCGATCGGCGTGCCCGCCTCCGCAAGCCGATTCGCGACCTGTAGACGGCGGCGGCGTGCGCCGCCCACGACGCCGCCCGCTCCGCCTGTCACGCCCGCCAGGCGCGCGACGGGCGGATTCTTGCCCGCCCCGCCCAGCCTGTGGTCTGATTCCTTGGGACGGCTGGGCAGGTCTTGTGGTCACATCAAGAGTTGCCCACCAGCGTGGTTGAAGCTCTGCCCGACGATGTAGGTGGCGGCGTCGCTGGACAAGAACGCCACCAGGTTGGCGACCTCCTCCGGCAATGAGACGCGATTCTCCACGGCGTATTCGAAGCCCTGGATCACGGATTCGCGCGCGTAATAGTTTTCCGGGGCGTCGCTCGGGTTCTCGAACGCCTCTCGGAGTTTGTCGTGCAACATGACGCCGGGGCAGACCCCGTTGACGCGGATGCCGTGCTCGATCAGTTCAGCGCCCATGGTCCTGGTCAAACCGATGACACCGGCCTTGCAAGCGTTGTAGAGGGCGATTCCGGGATGGTACATGCGTCCGCCGATCGACGAGATGTTGATGATTCGGCCGCTGCCTTGCGGCAGCATGTGGTCCAGGACCACTCGTGAGCAATACACGAGCATGGTCAGCGACCCCGCGATGCAGTGGTCGATCGCGGCGCGGCTCATGTGGGCGAACTCGCCGACGCTGACGGCCACGGAGTTGTTGATCAGTATGTCGATTCCGCCCAAACGCTCGTGGCATTCGCGGAAGACCCGCTCGGTGTCCTCATAGTCGGTCAACTCGCCGACGAGGGCGATCGCCTTCCCGCCCCAACGCTGGCGAACGACCTCGGCGTTGGCCTCGGTGCGCGGCAGGCTGGAGTGCCCGATCAGGGCGACATCGGCGCCCAGGCTGGCCAGTCGGTTGGCGCAGGCTTGCCCGAGCCCGTAGCCGCCCGCTCCGGTGATGATGGCCTTCTTCCCCGTCAGATCCATCAGATCGGTGACGGAGCGTTCGACGATTCCGACCGGGACCTTGTCCCAGCCGAGTTCCGCCAAGCCGTAGCTGTTGATTTCTTCTCGGGTGTGTCTCTTGCTCTTCATCGTGAAGCTCCTTGTCGTCTCTTGGTGCGAACCGCGTCTTCGACCCTGGGAGCGGCCGTTCGCTGCCACCGCCGTCCGCGGGCACGGCTCGGTTCCGCAAGAGGCTACGCGGCCTCGTGGCCCGGCGCCGCGTCTTCGTAGGACTGGGCTGGGCCCCTCGATTGGGCTCGGCGGGACTGATGACGACCGGTTGGCCAGCCGAGGCGCGGGGCCCGGTCGCGTCGCGGCTGGTCAAGATCCTCGCCGCACCCTTCGGGGGCGCTCTCCGGGTTGGTCCTGACGGGGCGGGAGAGTCCTTGGGGAACAGCCCTCCAGGGCCGAAGCGGGCCGCGCCGTCGCTCAATAATCTGCTTAGACAGCGTGGCGCGTCCCATCTCACACTGCTGTGACGACCCAGGGGCGGCAGCCACGTCCGCACACGAAAGGAGCCTCGATGGAAACTTTGATGATCACGTTCCACAACGCGTCGTCGCCGGACCGTGAAGAGGAGATGAACAACTGGTACAACTGGGTGCATATTCGCGATATCGCGGGCATGCCCGGGGCGATCAACGCGGTTCAACGGCTGGCGGCAGATTCGGTTCAACCGTCCAGTCCCGACCAGACCTACAAGTACGTCACGCTGTATGAGGTGGTCGACAAAGCGACGTGCACAGCCGGGCATCAGGCGGTGATGGGAAGCAGGAAACTGCTGATCAGCACCGCTTTCGACGTGTCGAATTTCACGGAGGCGTACTGGGACATAATCGCCCAGACCGCCAGTTTCGCGACCTACGCCGACTACAAGGGCGACAAAGCGGCGCTCACAGTGCGGCTCACCGGCGCCGTGGAAGATGTGTTGGACGATGCCGTGTTGGCCGAATTGGCCGGCAAGCCCGGCTTCGTGGCGGCTCACTTGTTGCGCTTGTCGGATGAGCAGCAGCCCAACAGCGGACGCGATCGCGAGGCGGCGACGCATCTGCTGATCGGGCAGCTCGACGACTCGTGCCTGGCCGCTGAGTCATGGGACGCGTTCGCCGCCGAACGCGGCCTTAGCGCCTTCGCGCCGCTCCCGACAATCTTCAAACCCGTCATCGACCGCTTCAAGGCGAGCCAAGCTCAAAAAAGCCCTGAATGGCAGGCGTTGACTTACCTCAGCCACGCCATCATCGGCGTGTCCCCCGACGCTCAAGCGTTCCCGACGCGCGGCTAGCGTGCGCGCCACCTCAAACCGGACCTCAACCAAAGAGAAAGGACTCCATGATGGAAACCTTGATGCTCACATTCCACAACGCGACCGAACCCGACCGCGAAGAAGAGATGCGGAACTGGTACAACTGGGTGCATATCCGTGACGTGGCCGCCATGCCGAACGCGATCACCGCGGTGCAGCGGTTGGGCTTGGCCAGCGCTCAGCCGGATGGCGCCGACCTCAGCCGCAAGTACCTGACCATCTACGAGGTGGCCGACAAGACCGCCTGCTCCGTTGGGCACACCGAACTCATCGGCACCAGAAAGCTGCTGATCAGCACGGCGTTCGACAGGGCCACGTTCGCAGAAGGGTACTGGGACATCGTCGCCCAGACAGCGAGCTTCGCCGCGTACGCGGACTACAAGGGCGACAAGTCGGCCCTCGCGGTCCGTCTCGACGGCGGCGCCGCGGTGGAGGCGGCTCTGGGAGTCGCCGAACTCGTCGAACTCGCGTCCCAGCCGGGCGTCGTCGCCGCCCACTTGGCCTGCCGGTCGAGCGAGCAGCAGGCGAACTCGGCCGCTGACACCGAATCCGCCAGCCACGTGTTGGTGGCCCAACTGGACGATTCGTATCTGGCGGCGCGTTCCTGGGACGCCTTCGCCGCGGCCAAAGGCTTGGCTTCGTTGAAGCCTGAGCCGGTCATCTACCAGCCCATCATCGATCGGTTCTCGGCCGCCGACGCGCAAAAGAGTCCCGAGTGGCAAGCGATCACGTATCTGAGCCACGCGATCATGGGCTGCTCCCCCGACGCCTTGGCGTATCCGACCAAGTAAGCGCGACACAGCGAGGAACCAGCACCATGGCTTTCGATCACTTGTTCACACCGGTTCGAGTCGGCTCGCAAGAGTTCAAGAACCGCATCGTCATGTCGCCGCACGCCACCAACTGGGAACGGGGATCGCCGAAGGACGTGGCGTATCTCGGGGCGCGCGCGAGCGGTGGGGCCGCGGCGGTGGTGTTGGCGTCGGCGGTGTTCTCGCCCTATGACACGGCGCCGCACGGAGCCAACCCGATTGGCTCGCCGCGGGGGATCGAGCGCCACGCTCGCGCCGTCGAGGCGGTCCATCAGGGCGGAGCCAAAGCGATCCTCGAGACGGCGGCCGGCGGGTCGGCATCGTCCTCCGCCACGGTCCCTCTGGGAATGTTCTCCACACAGTCGCGGTCGATGACTCTGGCCGAATACGTCATGTTCGCTCGCATCGGCGCGCTGACGGTGGTCAACTGTCAAAAGGCGGGCGCCGACGGCATCGAGCTGATGATGAGTTTCGGGGCCGCCATGCAGCTCTACAACTCACCGCTGTACAACAAGCGCAAGGACCGATATGGCGGCGCCCTGGAGAATCGTCTGCGGTTCGCCATCGAGGCGATCGGCGCCATGCGCGAGGCGGCGGGCTCGGACTTCATCATCGGCGCGGTCGTCGACGTGGACGAGTCGAACCTCGGTGGGATCGACCTGGATCAAGGCGTTGAAATGTGCCAGATGCTGGCGGAGACGGGCCACATCGACTATCTGCGGATCAACGCCAACAACGTCAAATCCGAGGAGGGGCATTTGCATTATCCCTCTTCTTACTTGCCGCAGGGTTTGTCCCTCTACGCCGCCGCCGTGCGGGAAGTCGTCACCAGCATCCCGATCATCGGTTCGCACCGCATCAACACGCCGGAGTTCGCCGAGCAGGCCATCGCCGAAGGCCAATGCGATCTGGTCTCGATGGCGCGGGCTCTGATCGCGGACCCCGAGTTGCCGAACAAGGCTCGCCGCGGCGAGACCGAGGAGATCCGCGCGTGTGTGGGCTGCGTGGAGGCCTGCTACCAGCGGTACATGCTCAACGAGCACATCGGCTGCTCAGTCAACCCGGATGCCGGACACGAGGACGAGCCGGCGCCACAGCCGGTCGAGACGTCCAAGAAGGTGCTGGTCGTCGGGGGCGGACTGGCCGGCCTGGAGACGGCCTTGGTGGCCGCGCGCCGCGGCCACCGGGTGACTCTGCAAGAAAAGGAGCCGTATCTCGGCGGGACCGTCTACGTCCAGTCGAAACTGCCGGGCCTCACCGACCGGGCCGAGATCATCCGTTGGCTGGAACTGCAACTGGCCAAGGCCGGCGTGGAAGTCATGACCGGGGTCGAGGCGACCGCCGAGTCGGTCGAAGGATTCGGGGCCGACACGGTGGTGCTGGCGACCGGGGCCGACTATGACGATCAGGGCATCACGCAGAACTTGATGTTCCCGATCCCAGGCCTCGAATCGGTCGCGGTGTACACGCCGGAGGACATCATCCGGCGCGGCGCGTCCGTCGAGGGAGACCATGTGGTCGTCTACGACACGACCGGCTACGTGGTCGGCCCGGGAATCGCCGAACTGCTCGCCGACCAGGGCAAGGATGTCGAATTCGTGACCCAACAGCCCTATGCCGCGATGACGATGACCAGCAACTACATGCACAACGTGATCATGGCGCGGGTGCTCAGCAAGACTAACCTGACGCGGGACGTGCAGATCCGGTCCATCGAGGACGGAACTGTCACCCTGCGCAACATCTACACGTATGAAGAGTCCACGCTGGACGGCGTGGACGCCATCGTGCTGGTGACGTCTCGTGCGCCGAACGAGGCGCTCAACGTCGCCCTCACCGGAAAGATCCGCGACCTCAAACTGGTCGGAGACGTGGACCGGTGCAACTACATCAACTTCGGGATGTATGACGCGATGCAGGCCGGCAAACGTGTCGGCAGCATGATCTGACCAAACGCACAAACGAGCCCCGAGGAGGCCCGAAAAGAATGAAACCGATTTACAGCTTGGAACAGTACGGCAAAATGCGCGGGCTGGACATCAAGATCGCGTCCGATGAGACGCCGTCATTGGCCAGTCTGCTCGATCTGACCGGCAAGGTGGCGATAGTCACGGGTGGAGCCCGCGGACTGGGCTTCCACGTGGTCTACCGGCTGGCTGAGGCCGGCGCCAAGGTCATGATCGTCGACATCGCGACCGATTTCGCAGAAGACGCGGTCGAATTCTTCACGCAGCGCGGCGCGGATGTGGGATTCGTCCTCGCCGACATTCGCGCGCAGGACCAAATCGAACGCGCGGTCGCTGCGACGGTCGACGCCTACGGGCAAATCGACATCCTGGTCAATTGCGCCGGGGTCATGGGAATCCAGCCCACGTTGGAGGCGACTGAGGACGACTGGAACGTGCTGCTGGATGTGAACGCGCGCGGCAATGTGTTCTTCTGCCAGGCCGTCGCGCGGCACATGGTGGAGCGCGGCATCAAAGGCAAAATCGTCAACGTGGCGTCGAACGCGGTGGAACCGTCCGCGAGCGACTGGTTCGCCAACGAACTCGGCTACGTGGCGTCGAAGGCGGGACTGATCAAGGCCAGCGAGGTGCTGGCGGCCGCCCTCGCGGAACACGGGATCGTCGTCACCGTGGTCAACCCGGGCGGTATGCGCACGCCCGGCGCGTTCTTGATGAAACGCGACGATCGCGTCACCGCGAAGCCGAGCTCGTCCCGCCCGCCGTTGGCGATGAATCCGGACGCTGTGGGGCGGGTCGTGTTTGCGCTGGCGACAGGTCTGGCTGATTTCGCGACCGGCGCGGTGCTCAATGTGGATGGCGGTTCGAGCCTGGGCGCGCGAGTCTAGCCTCCATGAGTCGTTCCATCTGGGCGTGGGTCGAGAGCGAACGTGGCGTGGCGGCCGAGGCCTCCCTCGAAGTGTTGGGGGAGGCCCGGCGCCTAGCCGACAAGCTCAAGATCCGCGTCGTCGCTGTCTGTCCATCGGCGGAGCCACAGGCTGAGTCCTTGGGCCCGCGTGGCGCCGACGTCGAACTCGCCGTCCTCAGCCCCGGACTGGACCGTTTCACTGTCGAAGGGGCGCTGGCCGCCGCGGCGGCAGCGGCCAAGGACTACCCGCCGGAGGCGGTGCTGATCGCGGCGACGGCGCGCGGGTCCGCGCTGGCCCCTCGTCTCGCCGCGCGTTTCGGGTGGGGCTACGCCCCCAACAGCGTCATGTTCGAGGGGGATCCAGCGCAGGGACTTGAGGTCCGCCGGGCGGTCCTCGGAGGCAAGGCCGACGCCCTGCTCAGGTTCCAGCCCGGTTCGACCACAGTCGTGGCTTTCCCGCCGGGCTTGATCGGCCTGGATCCGCCCCAGCCCCGCCGCCGTTCCGAGCGGGTCGTCTCGGAGTTGGACGGCGCCGACATCGGGCCCGCCTCAGTCGCTGTGCTGGAGACGATCCCGGCGGATCCGGCGACGGTCTCGTTGGACGAGGCCGAACGTATCGTGGCCGGCGGTCTTGGCTTCGCCGAGCGCGAGGATTGGGCGCTGTTGGAACGGACGGCGGCCGCCTTGGCCGGCTCGGTCGGCGCGTCGAAGCCCGTGTTCGACCGCGGCTGGGTGGACCAGCAGCGGTTGATCGGCCAGTCGAGCGGCCGACGCCTGGCGCCTCAACTGTTTGTCGGTGTCGGAGTCTCGGGATCAACCCACTTCGTCGAGGGGATGAAGGACTCCGCGAGCATCGTCGCGATCAACCGCGACAAGGGCGCCCCGTTGGCTGCGCTCGCAGAATTGACTCTGGTGGGCGATCTATACCAGATCCTGCCGGAGCTGATCCGAAGAATTGGCGGGACCGACGAGTTGAACACCGCCGGCGCGGCGCGTCCGCTGGAAGGAGATAGCTCATGAGCGAGTCCTTTGACGTCGCGGTGGTGGGGGCCGGGCCGGCCGGGAGCGCCGCGGCCCTGAGCGCCGCCAAGCAAGGCCTGAGAGTGCTGATGCTTGACAGGGGCGAACGCGTGGGCGCCAAGAACCTCAGCGGAGGGATGATCCTGAGCCGGGTTCTTGAACAGTTGGCGCCCGACTACGCGGTCACCGCCCCGCTGGAGCGACCGGTAGAACATCAGCGCTTGATGGTGGTCGATGGCGACCGCGCCTTGACCATTGACATCGGCAACGCGGGATTCGTCGGGCCGCCATACAACGGTTTCACGGTTCTGCGTCGTAGGTTTGACGCCTGGCTGGCCGAGCAGGCCGCCGCGGCCGGCGCCGTGGTGCTCTCCGAAGCTGTCGTCGACGACGTGATAACCGAGGGATCTCAGATTGTCGGGATCAAAGTGCGCGGGCCGGACGGTGATGTCCGCGCCAAGGTTGTGGTGTTGGCCGATGGCGTCAATTCGCTTCTCGCCAAGAAGGCCGGTTTGCGGGGTCCGCAGCAAGCGCATGATCTCAGCCTTGGCGTCAAGGAGCTATTGGCGTTGCCGAAGGATGCGATCGAGGCGCGGTTCGGGTTGGCGCCTGGCCGGGGCGCCGCGTACGCGGTGATCGGCGACTTCCTCGAAGGGGTGCGCGGCGGCGGATTCGTTTACGCGAATCGTGAGACGGTGTCGCTTGGGGTGGTGGCGCCGTTGACCGATTTGGCGGCGCTCAAGGTTCCCGCCGACGAGGTGTTGGAGCGTTTCAAGGCGATTCCGGGGATCGCGCGCTTGATTGAGGGGGCCAAACTGCTCGAATACGG
Organism: Bifidobacteriaceae bacterium; assembly: GCA_031278675.1. Taxonomy (GTDB): domain Bacteria; phylum Actinomycetota; class Actinomycetes; order Actinomycetales; family WQXJ01; genus JAIRTF01. The sequence goes on along the minus strand of JAITJY010000371.1, from coordinate 6,178 downwards.
CGCGCATCTGGTGCCGGAGGGCGGCCGCCGCGCGATGCCGCGTGTCCTAGGACCCGGCGTGCTGGTGGCCGGGGACGCCGCGGGCTTGGTGGTGAACACCGGATTGTTGATGATGGGCATGAACCTGGCCATAGACTCAGGCCGTTGCGCCGGCCTCGCCGCCGCGCACGCCATCGCCGCAGGGGACGTCTCGGCGAGCGGTCTGGGTGAATACCGGCGACTCTTGGGCCAGTCGGTCGGTTTGAGCGCGTTGACCGCTCACCGACGGGCGCCCGACCTGTTGCGCCGCAAACGGATCTTCACGTGGTACCCCAAACTGGTCAACGACTTGCTCCAAGACATAGTGGCGGTGGGGCCAGGGAGGAAGGACGGGTTGATCAAGATCGCACGGCGCCATTTGAGCGCCAGGCAAATGATGACCGTCGCCGCTGACGTGCTGAAAGCCGCGAGGTCCCTGTGATGACGCGCGACGAGAAACTCGACCACGTCCGCAGTCTGGTCGCCCTGACCCCGCACATCGCGGTCGACTTCGCGGCTTGCGGCGCCTGTGATGAGCGGTGTCTGTCGTTCTGCCCTGCGGGCTGTTTCACGCGAGGCCCTGACGGCATCGTGTTCCAATACGAGGGTTGCCTCGAATGCGGCACCTGCCGGGTGCTGTGCCCCGGGGCGGACTGGGATTATCCGGACGGCGGCTTCGGCGTGAGCTATCGTTTCGGCTGAGAGGAGGTCAACTCATGCATGTGGCCGTTTGTTTGAAACAGGTTTATGATCCGGACAGCACTTTTCGGCAGACCGATCGCGCCGAGCGACTGGACGATTCCGGGCTGGTTCGCGTGGTCAATCCGGCCGACAAGACGGCGTTGCTGCTGGGCGCGCAGTTGGCCCCGGATAGCACGGTGACCGCTTTGGCGGTCGGCGAGGAGGATGCCGTCGCGCCGTTGCGCTGGGCGCTCGCCCATGGCGCGACCGAGGCTTTGCGTCTCTGGGATCCCACGTTGCCAAGCGGCCTTAGCGGCCCGTCGGTGGCGCGGCTGCTGGCCAGCGCTGTGCGGCTGCTCGGTGCGGAGTTGGTCCTGGTCGGGGCGCGAACCTCGGGCTACGTCGGCGCAGCCTTGGCCGAGGAGCTCGCCTTCACGCAGATCGATCACGTGGTCTGGGCGGAGCATCGCCCTGACGGCCTCAGGGCGCTGAGGAAGCTCGATCGGGGGATGCGTGAGCTGGTCGCGGCGCCGCTGCCGGTGGTTCTGAGCGCGGACGCCGCGACCGAGCCGATCCCGCCGGTCGGATTGCCCCTCCGTCTGCGCGCGGCGCGGCACGAGATCCCGACGTGGGGTCTGCGCGAGTTGTCGCTGGAAGCGCGCGACCTACCCGCCCCGAACAGCTCCGTCAGCGCCTACGTGCCGACGCGTCGGCGGACCAAGCGGTCGGCCGCGGACAAAGGTATGACGCCCCAGCAGCGGATGGCGCAACTGATGGGAGGCGGTCGGGCGGGTAAATCCGACTCGAAGAAGGTGGTCGAAGGCCCTCCCGCGAAACTAGCCTCGGCGCTGCTGGATTTCCTAAAGACGAAGGACCTGCTCTAGCTCGACTGGGTGATTCGGGCGAGTGTCCGCGAACGGCGGCTGGAGACGACAAACGGGCGGCGCCGGTCTGGTGTCCGGCGCCGCCCGTGGTCGTTGGGCTAGACCTTCGCCTCAGGCGCCGAAGTTTCCGGTTCGACCTCATCGTCGAGGGGACGCAGTAGCTGCGCCAGCCCGAGGGCCACCACGGCCAAAGCCAGCGCCACTATCAGCGAGACCCGGAAGCCGTCGGCGAAGCCGCTCATCGCGATGACCATTGTGTACACGGCCATGCCTATGCTGGAGCCGAGGTTTTGCCCGAGTTGCACCACGGAATTGCCCTGGACGCGTTGGGCGGCTGGCACTTGGATTTGCGGCGCTGTCGAGTTGGTCACCAGGTTCTGACTGTTGTAGATGCCGGCGACGAGCATCAACGCGAACACCAGCCAGATCGGCATCGTCGGTTTCAGCAGCATCAGGAAGCAGACCGTCACCGCGATGCGGACCAGCGTGCCCATGGTGACCAGGCTCCGGGCGTTGCGCGCTTTAGCCACCCATTTGCCGAAGAACGGGCCGAGCACCAGGCCCAACAACCCGAACAGAGTGGTAGGCAGGGCCGCCTCAGTGGCTGAGCCTTGCATCACGTTCAGCACGTACGAGGGCAGGAAGAAGAACAACGCCATGGCCGATGCCGTCAACAGCGCGTTGTTCGTGGCCAACACGAGCACGTTGCGGTTCTTCAGGACCCCGACCGGGAGGAACGAGCGGTCCTTCTTCTTCTGCAGGGCGGCCGCGAAGACGACGGCCCCGACCGCGGTCAGGCCGATCAGCGCCCAGTTGAAAGCCGAGCCGAAGGGCGCGAAGCTGGTTCCGCCAAGCGACAAAGTGAGGATCGCGCCGCCCAGGAACAACGCGAAACCGACACAGCCGGGCACGTCGAAGGCTGCCCGGTTGGAAGCGAGGTGAGCCGCGTCGGCTGGGCTGACTCGCACCCCCGCGAACACTAGCGCGGCGGCGACCAGCAGGAACGGCCACAACACATGGCTGGCGACGCGCCAGTCGAAGACGTCGATCAGCATGCCGGTCAACAGCGGGCCGCCGATCATTCCGCCGGACATCAACGCGGAGACCACACCGAGTTGGACTCCGGCCTTCTCGCTGGAATACATCTCTCGAACCATCGTGAAAGAGATGACGAAGACTCCGGCGCTCGTGAACGCCCAAAACAGCGAGACCACGATGATCGTGACCATGTTGGGGGCCATCGCTCGCGCGGCGCACACCGCGGCCCCGATCACGAGCGACACCACCATGATCATGCGTTTGCCGGCAGGATTCCTGGCTGCCAGCCAACCGTATAACGGCATGACAATAACGCTCACCGCACCGCCCAGGGTGGACGCGAGCGGGTACAGCTCAGCTTGGCCGACATCGGCCGCTGCCGCCGGGAGCAGCGTGGAAACTCCCGACGATTGACACATCGCGACCACCACGGCCACGTAGATGCCGACCACCGTGAGGAGTTTCTTCGGTGGTGGCGCGTTCTCAAAAGGATTCATTTCCTGGGCCTCTCGTGCTCTCTTGGGTCGGACACCGTCGTCCGCCGTCCGCGCCGCGCTTCGAACGCCTATGAAGCTGCGGTCCGGCCGTTTGACCAGGCCATGCTATGAATCCGGGGGAGCGCGGGCATCGCCCTATGGCGTCAACAAAACGACCGGTGTTAGACCTGCCAAGACCAGATTCGGCTCGACTGGTTAGCCGTTCGCGAGCTGTGCGGGGGCGGGCGCTAAGTCCGGAGCGGCCACTGGCCGCCGCGGCGCCCGGGCCATCTTGATGGAGTTGAGCACGTTGAGGCGCTGATCGGGGCTGAAACACTCCTCGCCCGCCAATTCTCTGATGCGGGACAGGCGGTACTTGAGGGTCGACTTGTGGATGTGCAGCCGTTCTGCGGACGCGTCGTGGCTGCGATCGTGGGTGAGATAAGCGAAAAGCGTGTCTAGGAGCGTGGCGCCGTGGTCGGCATCGTACGCCGCCAAAGCCCGCACACGGGGTAAGATGTGGCATTCTTGCCTGAACTGCTGTGAGAAGACCGAAGTCAAATGATCGCTCAAATGATCCTCGTAGAAGATCACGGGAGGCCCGCCCGCGTCGGGGCGAACCGCGTCCGCGGCCGTGTGGGCTTGGGCGTAAAAGGCTCGAATCTCAAGAAAGTCCGTGAAGTCCATGGACACGCCGCCAATCAGCCCGTTGTTCCTCAACACAGCGGACAGCGTGCCAAGTTCTGATCTGATGCGGGCGGTCGGCCGGTCGCGGAAGACCACCACGAGGATGGTGCGGCCGACTATCACTTGGCAGCCGGCGAACAAACGTCTGAACAACTCTTGGTAGCAGTCCGTCGCCCGGAGGTTGGTCTCACTCTTGATCACCAGGACTGAATAATGGTCGTGCCGACTCCAGCCGCGGCGGGCGAGCTGCATCAGCTGGTGCTCGCTCTCGCTGAGGAGCATGTTCAACGTGGGGACGACGCTGGGCTCGAGAGTGCTGGCCTGACGCAAGAGCTGGCGTTCGAGGGCCTGCGACAAACAGCGGGCCAAGATGTCGGCTTCAGCGAGGTTACGCGGCTCCAATGGCGCGCGCAGCGGGGGAATTGTCAGGAAGCCCGCGGTGTGGCCGTTGATCTCCAGGTTGGCGGCGATGAAGGGCATGCTGAAACCGCGGAAGACGAAGGCCGTGGGGTTTTCTCGCAAGGCGGTGAGCAGGCCGCTCTTCTCCAAACGGCGGACCCAGAGATCGCTGGCGAGCCAGTCGCCCGATGCGGACAGGCGATATGGCTCGGATATGAGTTCGCCGAAGAGCGCCGCCAGGCGTCGTCCGTCTGCCAACGGTCGGAGCATGGCGTCGTAGGCGATCGCGGGATTGCCCAGCACGTCTTCGGCGCGGAGGAGCATCTCGTCGGTGCTGTGGCCACCGTTGGCCAGGGCCATCAGCTCGAGCTCCCATTCGGCGTACCGATCAAAGGTCTCGCTGATGACAGCGAGTGCGATCAGCGGATCGGTGTGTGCTGGCAGCGTCAGACACGGGCCTGGTGGGACGTCGCCGCGCGGGCCGATCGTGACGTATCCAGGCCCCGAGCCCAATGCTGCTGGATCGGACGGGTCGCGGCCCGACGGGCACAAGTAGAGGTAGTCGGGGTCGAGTGGGCCCCCTGCGGGCAAGAGCCGGACGCCGTTGAACGCGCGCCGACGCGCTTGCTCGCCCACGTCGGCGTGCACTCCCCTGTGTCGCAGTTCGTCCGCGATGACGGGCAGACTCAGCTTCATTGCGGCTCCTTACGGTGGCCCGACCGCTAGTGGCACGAGCGGCGACTCCGCAAGCGAGATGACGTCGGCTGGTTTGACAGTTCGACGGATTGGACGCGCAGAAGAGGCCGCTCTGCGGTTGCTAATTTACCAGGTAGACGATGCCGTCCAGCGGGCCTTCGGTCCTTCGGTCCTTCGGTCGCTGAGCCGGGGCAGTTGTGTCCCGTGGTGTGGTGTGTGGGTTGGCTTGGGGCTCCGTCGCGGGGACGCCTCGTATGGCGACGAGTCGCTTCTGCGGCCGTCCTGCTTGTGCGCGTATACGACCGCGATCCAATGTCAGTCGGCGCCGAAAACGCCTTGAATCTCGCGCGAGACAAGGCCAGTGATGGAACCGGCATAAAGTAATACTGCGGTTGCCCCTCGGGAATCGGCGACAAATCAGTAAACTTGGCGCCGGGCGGGTCCCCACCTTCTTGGGCTCGGCGCAAAGCGGCCAGATCCCTGTCGGTGGTGGCGAACACAGCGCACAGGTGTCCACCACTCGCCGCTGGAGGCTTCACCGTTGACACAGGCTTCAAACAGAAGCGGTTCGCCGGCCATGGCGCCCGGGCGGTCCGAAACCCCCTGGCGCCCTCTGAGCCCAGCCACCGCTGCCAGCCGTCACGTGTGTTGGTTGGGGTGGCGTCACCGGGTTTGACTGGGTTTTGGGTTGGCGCCTGGTGGACGGGGGTGTCGGGGGGCGGCATCCTGGACCCGGGCACGGATCAGCAGGATCCCGGTGATCGGGCCGCCCAGGGTCAGCTTGACCGAGTCCCACGCTGCGTCAGGTTGTTGAGCCTGGTGGTGACGGCAACTGGGTTTTCTGCTTGGGCGGCCATCTCATTTACGGGTCGGTGGCCTCGACCTCGCCGAGCCATCGGCTGACGTGGTCGACGGCATCGTTCAAGGTCGACGTGAGTTGCGTCCCTAAGCGACCTCGCCGGCTCGACGGTCGCTATGTGGTGCGCTTGAGCCCAAGCCAGACCGCCCCGGCGCCAACCGCGGACGACCGGCCCGGACCGGCCGAAACCCGCCGGCGGGGCTGCCCGCCGGCGCCTAATTCCGAGGGAGATTCATATCTCCGGGAACCTCTGAGTTCGCGGAGCCCCCTGCGACCAGGCCTTACGCCCGGCGAAATGTCGGGATGCCGGGATTTGAACCCGGGCCCCCTGGCTGATTCGGCAGCTTTCCGGTCGCCTGCGGTTGGCTCCGGTGAACGCCCGTTTCCTGGTGTGACCAGGGAGAACGGATGATCTCCACCTGCGATTGTAGCGGGTTGGT
>JAITJY010000234.1 GCA_031278675.1 Bifidobacteriaceae bacterium | reverse complement strand
AATTACCCTTGCCGGCTTTGTTTCCAACATCGGTGGCGAGTCTTTTTCCGCCACCGGCGTGTTCGGCTCAATCCGGGGCGATTCCGACGCCGCCCCAGCCGCCCCAGCGCCCCAAACGGCCCAAGCCGCCCAAGCGCCCCAAGCACCCCAAGAGCCCCAAGCGCCCCAAGCCGCCCAAGCGCCCCAAGCGCCAACCGGACCGGAAGACGGACCCGGCCGGACGGCATCGTCCATGCCAAACCAAGGCGGGAGCGGCCAAAGCGAGGCCCCCGCCACCGTGGTGAAGCGGAACGGGGAGACCGTGCCGTTCGACCAAGGCCGGATCGAGTCCGCCATCGCCCGGGCCGGCGCCGCTACCGGCGAACTGGGCGGCGCCGAGGCGCACCTGCTGGCCCGCCAAGTGGCGATCCGGCTGGCCCGGCGCGCCACCCCGGCCCACGTCGAGGAGATCCAGGACGCGGTCGAGCGAATCCTGCTCGACTCCGGCTTCCTGGGCACGGCCAGGGCCTACATTGTCTACCGCGAGCAGCACAAACGCCTGCGGTCGGACGCCCGGGTGGTGGTGGACGTGACCAACTCGATCAACGAGTACCTGGACCGCAGCGACTGGCGCATCAACGCCAACGCCAACCAGGGCTACTCGCTGGGCGGTCTGATCCTGAACTCGTCCGGCAAGATCACGGCTAATTACTGGCTGTCCTACGTCTACCCGCCGGAGGTCGGCCAAGCCCACCGGGAAGGCGACATCCACATCCACGACCTCGACATGCTCTCGGGCTATTGCGCCGGCTGGTAGCTCAAGACGCTGCTGCGGGAGGGCCTGAACGGCATCCCCGGCAAGGTCGAGGCGACGGCGCCCAAGCACATGTCCTCCGCCATCGGGCAGATCGTGAACTTCTTGGGCTGCCTGCAAAACGAGTGGGCGGGGGCGCAGGCCTTCTCCTCCTTCGACACCTATATGGCGCCCTTCGTGCGGCGCGACCGGCTCTCTTACGTGGAGGTCAGGCAAGCTATACAGGAACTGGTGTACAATCTCAACGTGCCTTCCCGCTGGGGCACGCAGACCCCATTCACCAACCTCACCTTCGACTGGGTCTGCCCAGAAGACCTCAAAGAGGAGCGGCCCGTCATCGCCGGCGAGGAGCAGCCCTTCGCCTACGGCGACCTGCAAGCCGAGATGAACATGATCAACCGGGCCTACATCGAGGTGATGACGGCGGGCGACGCCTCCGGCCGGGTCTTCACCTTCCCCATCCCGACCTACAACATCACCAAAGACTTCGACTGGGACGGACCAGGCGTCGAAGCGTTGTTCGAGATGACCGCTAAATACGGGCTGCCTTACTTCCAGAACTTCCTCAATTCAGACCTCACGCCCGGCATGGTCCGCTCAATGTGCTGCCGCCTCCAACTCGACCTGCGCGAACTGCTCAAGCGCGGCAACGGGCTGTTCGGCTCCGCTGAGCAAACCGGCTCGCTGGGCGTGGTCACCATCAACATGGCCCGCCTGGGCTACCTGCACCGGGGCGACGAGCCGGGCCTGCTGATAGCCCTCGACCGCTTGCTGACGCTGTCCCGCGACTCGCTCGAAATCAAACGCAAATTGATCCAGCGCTACATCGACGAGGGCCTGTTCCCCTACACCAAGCGCTACCTGGGCACCCTCCGCAACCACTTCTCAACCATCGGCGTCAACGGAATCAACGAGCTGATCAGGAACTTCACCGGCGACACGAGGGACATCACCGATCCGGAGGGGCACGCCTTGGCAGTCCGGCTGCTGGACCACGTGCGCTCCCGCATGGTCGAGTTCCAAGAGGCGACAGGCCACCTCTACAACCTCGAGGCCACCCCCGCCGAGGGCGCCACCTACCGCTTCGCCAAGGAGGACCGCAAGCGCCTGCCGGGCGTCATCCAAGCCGGCACGCCGTCCAACCCGTACTACACCAACTCGTCGCAACTGCCGGTCGGCTTCACCGAGGACCCGTTCGAGGCCCTCGAGCGCCAGGAGGATTTGCAGCGCAAATACACCGGCGGCACCGTCCTGCACCTCTACCTCTCGGAGCGCGTCTCCACCGCCCAGGCCTGCAAGGAACTGGTCCGCCGCTCGCTCAGCCGCTTCGCGCTGCCCTACATCACGGTCACGCCGACGTTCTCAATCTGCCCCCACCACGGCTACCTGGCCGGCGAGCACCCGACCTGCCCTAGCTGCGCCTGCCAGCACCCGGACGCGCCGCCGCAACCGTGCGAGGTGTGGACCCGTGTGATGGGCTATTTCCGCCCCGTCGCGTCGTTCAACGTCGGCAAGCGCGGCGAGTACGCCGAGCGCGTCAATTTCCGGGAAGCCCAGGCTCGCTTGTGACAGCCGCCGACAGCGTTTGCCTTGACTTGCCCGATGCCGTCCGGTCGCCTACCGCTGACGGCCTCCTGATCGCCGGGTTGGCCAAGTTATCGACCTGCGATTGGCCTGGGCGTTTGGTCGCCACCGTGTTCCTGCAGGGCTGCCCCTGGCGCTGCGGCTATTGCCAGAACCCTGGGCTCATCGACTGCCGCGCCCCTGGCCAGCTAGCCTGGGAAGACGTGGTCGGCTGGCTGGAGCGGCGGCGGGGGCTGCTGGAC
>JAITJY010000229.1 GCA_031278675.1 Bifidobacteriaceae bacterium | reverse complement strand
CACTCCAACCGATCGTCTCGATGGTTAGCGTGGAGCCTGGGTTTTGGGTCTCAAAAGTTTCTTTGAGATAGTCACGCAACTCCTGCGGTGTGTCTTCTCCGGCCAGCCACAGTTTGATGTTGCCTGCCTGGGGTGTTGAGGAGTTGTCCGGCTTGTCGCCGGGTGTCTCCGTGTCGGTCACGTTGCCGCAGGCGCCAAGGACTAGGGCGGCTACGAGACCAGCGGAGACTGCTAGTAGTTTCTTCTTCACTGTGCGGTCCTTTCGGGTTTTGCCTGGCTTTCCAGGCGTCTTACTTGGTGGTGATCGGGGCGGGTCAGCCGATTCCGACTTCTTCCCTTAACACCAGAGCGCTGGCACCTAACAGGACCGCTTCGCGGCCAAGGTTGGTGTTGCGGACAATTAGATTGGCGGCGTTGGTCGGTAGCACTCGTTGCATTACCGCAGCCGCGATGGCGTCCAGGAGGGGTTTGGGCAAGGGGCCTGCCGATGAGGCAAAAACAAGTTCGCGCAGGTTGAACGCGCTGACTATTGGCGCCAGTACGCGCGCAGCGGTAGTGCCGATTTCGGCTAGCCGTTGGTCGCGATCATTCTGTGCCATGGCGGTTTCGATTGGGGGCAGTGACAGTACGGTTTCGAGGCAGCCGCGCCGTCCACAGCCGCATTTGGGGCCGTCGTCGATGGCGGTGACGTGGCCGATTTCTCCGGCGGCGAAGTCTGGGCCTTGTAGCAGGACGCCGTCGAGCAGGATTCCAGCTCCAAGGCCGCGTCCAACCGTGACGATCATCATTCCTTGGCTGCCGGCATTTCCGAAGGTGAATTCGGCCCGAGCTGCCAGGTTGGCGTCGTTTCCGACGTGGCTCGGCACGTCGTAGCGTTCGGCTATTTGCTGGCCGAGCGGCAGATTGGTCCAAGCGAAATTGGGGGCAGTCAGCACAACACCGTCGGCGCCCACCACACCAGGCGAAGCCACGCCGATTCCGGTTACTCGTCCCGGGCACAGAGGCAGCAACTCGTCTAGTAGGGAGTAAACAACCCGTTGGGCGACTTGACCAGTAGCGCCGACCATCGGCAGGCTGCGTTTGGCGATGGTCTGTCCGGTTAGATTAAAAACGGCGCCATGGGCGGTTGTGGTGTTCGCCAGGTCGACGGCGATTATATTGCCGGCGCCGGGCACCAGGCCGAGGGGGCTGCCAGGCTTTCCGATCCGTCCTTCAGGTTGCATGCCGTGGTCTTGGACCATGCCCTCTTCGACCAGTTGGGCGATCAGCTCAGAGATGGTGACTCTGGTTAGTCCGGTAGACCGGGCGAGATCGGCGCGAGACTGCGGCCCGACATGGAACAGGGTGGTCAGCACAAGTGCCCTGTTGTGGGCCCTTGACTGGGCCGGCAGTGCTTTGACGGTCGGCCGAAGTTCGACCGGGCCGGGGGTCACGGTTAGCTGGGAGGCGGCGGTGCCTGTCACATTTGTTAGTAAACACGCTTTACAAACTTAAGTCAAATTGTCCCTTTGGGTATTTGCCTGGGCGTTTGGCTGGTCGCTTGACTGGGCGCTTTCAATGACAGTGGCCGGGTCTACTGTCATGAACTATGGAAAGCTCCAATGCCGTCGCCGCTCTGATTGACGCCATCCCAGGCGAAGTTCGAGACAGGATCGAAGTCCTTTGGGGCAAGCAAAAAGGCGGTTTTGCCCTGCTCCTTGGACACATGCTCGACACCGCCGCTGTGGCAGAACAGATCTGGGATCACTACGCCAGTACGGCCTTGCGTTCACGGATCGAGGAGGCAGCAGGCCATCCGAATACCGGCCGGCAATTCTTCGCTTTCGCTTGCGGCATCCACGATGTCGGCAAGGCGACTCCCTCGTTCCAACGGCAGGTAACGCACCTGTGGGACAACGTGAAATCGGCCGGGCTTGATGCCAGTCCACTGCTCAGGTCCAGCAACGCCGCCCGCCACTCCGATGCTGGCGGCAGAATAGCCCACGATCTGCTACTCAAGGCCGGCTGGTCGGACGATGCCGCTGGCTGGGTTTGTCGTTCGTTCCCGCGGACGCTTTCCCAGAGGCCCCACCATGCTTAACTTCGCCGCAATTGATTTTGAGACCGCCACGACCGACCGGGGCTCGGCATGCGCTGTCGGCCTGGCGCGGGTCAGGGAGGGGCGGGTCGTTGAGCGTTGGCATTGGTTGTGCCAACCACCGACCGGCCCCGAGATCGACCAAATCAACCAGCGTATCCACGGAATCTCACCGGCCGATCTGGTTGGGGCGCCCTCGTTTGCGGCGGTGGCTGGCGAGGTTTGGGGCATGATCGGCCTCGACGTCGTGGCGGCGCACGGCGCGAGTTTTGACCAGAGCGTGTGGGAGGCGTCATGGCGTTTGTCCGGGTTCGCGCCCCCCAAGTTCGAGTGGGTTGACACCGTGAAGCTCGCAAGGTCAGTGCTGGGCGAGGGGAACGCGAGCCTGCCGGATGCGGCGGCAGCGCTCGGTGTCCCGTTCGTGGGGAGGCATCACAACGCGGCCGACGACGCGGAGACCTGCGCCCTGGTGCTGGTTGCGCTGGCTGCGCGCGCCGGGGCGGAAACTGTGGATGATCTACGAGCGGCCCACGGCGGCCTTTCAGCGCAACCCGAGGCCCGCGTGGGGTCGGACGCCCAGCGGAAGGCGGCCCAGAACTGGCATCAGAACCGAAAGAAGGACAAGCCCAAGGACGTGGACTGGACTCAGGTCAGGTCGGGAGAGTGGCTCAAGGGCCATGTGTTCGTCTTCACGGGCTTCTTGAACGCGGTGGCAACGCCCGACGCGGAGACGCTGGTCGCGCGGTTCGGAGCCGAGGTCGGGCAAAACGTGACTAAAAAGACGACGGTGCTGGTGGTTGGTGACTGGGATGGGCCGCCGACCAAGAAGCGGCAGCGGGCGGATGAGTTGATCGCAGCCGGCCAACAGATCTCCGTCGTGGACGAGTCGCAGTTCCTCGGCTCGATCGGCGCGACCGACGAGGAGTTAGCGCTGCTCGCCAAGGATCGCTAGCCAGGTCTGTTCTGCCAGGGGCCCCGGGGTTGACAATCGTCTGAAAGCGGGGGCGGCGCCACGCATATCCGTGTCGTCCCCGCATGCGCGGGGGTAATCCCGCGCTATGCCCTCCCGCGCGAGCGGGTCCCAGCCGGGCCGGGCAGCTTGGTTCGGCCGGAGGCCAAAGGCAGGCCGTCTTCGGGCGCTTCCAGAACGGTCCGGCCGATGTCGTCTAGCGCTTCCCTGACCAGCGCCGCCGTCTCAGGACGGATTGTCAACGCCGCAGCTACTTTGGCGGCGGCTCCACGACAATCGGCGGGGAGGGTACGCCAGGAATCGGACGCCATCGTCGGAGTTGCCAAACCAACCCCGCTGCAACCACCGTCATGAGGCCATAAGCAAACCAGCCGGCGGCCAGGTTCGCGCCTACCGGGCTGACTCCGGCGCAGACGCCTAGGACCGCCACCGGAGCGTTGAGGGCGGCCAGAGCCACGACCCAAGCCCCAACCAAACCTCGGTCTGGCCTGCGGCGGCCATAGGCGAGCCAAACACCGGACAACCAGGTGGTCGCGGCGACGCATGCGGCCATTAACACGACCTGCCACAAAGGCTCGCGGACACCACCCCAATACTCCGGTAGGCTCAGCCCGCCCGCCGGGACGGTCCACGCCCCGGCAGCGTCTTCGCTGAAAAACGCCCAAAGCGCTCCCGCCGCCCAACACGGCACGGTCACCAGGTGGGTGGCGGCGACACCCTCCCAAGTCAACGCTGCCGGAGCGAGGTGAAGCCGACGGGCTTTGCTCTGCCGGAGACGACCAGCCCACCACCAGGGGAGGGTCAACGCCGCTACGGCCGCCGCGACTGCCCAAAACCAACGGCCGGCAGCCAGCAAACCGACGGCGACGACCACTCCAGGGACAGCCAACCAGGACACGGCCAACGCTCCCCAATCGGTGCGGGTCTTTGGTGCTGGCCCAAAAACTTGTTTCCGCCGGCCCCAAACCATCGACAAAGCTGGGGCCGTGTCCGGGTGTTCCACCAGTGGGCCATGCATGTTCGCTGGGAACGCCCCCGTCTTCCAGAGCACTCCCAGAGCCGCGGCCGCGACTACCAACACCGCCAAACCGGCTCGCGCCAGATGTGGGTTGTCCCACACTGCGGCACTGAACATCAACTGGGCGGCCACCGGGACCAACAAGGACGCGCCCAGCAGCCGCCACCAGGCCGCCACCGATTTGGCGAACGCGTTGGCCAAACCAACACAAGTGCCGGCCAAGAGCATTGTGATCGAGCCTGTCCACAACACAGCAAACGCCTGGGTGATCGCCTCGGGGTCGACCCTGTCAAGAAGCGCCCCAACCGCGACCACCATGATCACCGGTGCGCTCGCGAACAACAGCCAACCGGCCATGACGAACGCTATCGCCAACGCCTCCCGCCAAGTCTCACGCGGCCGACCCCCAAAACCAGTCACCGGGGGTCGGGGCG
>JAITJY010000205.1 GCA_031278675.1 Bifidobacteriaceae bacterium | reverse complement strand
CAGCGCGTTGGTCATGTCGCTGTTCGTGTTTGGTGACCGGTTGATGCAGGCCTGGCCGGCCTACGTGTCATCGCCTAGGGTGTCCGGGCGGCCCATCGGGACCATTGGTGCTGTCACACCGGAACTGGGCGGGTCGTTTTGGTTCTCCACGGTTGATGTGCTGACGCACCTGATCTTGCCGACTACGGCTCTGGTGCTGATCACCTTCGCCAGTTATACCCGGTATACCCGCGGCTCCATGCTGGAAGTAATGAATGCGGATTATATTCGCACGGCCCGGGCCAAAGGCCTGAACGAACGGACGGTGGTGGTGCGGCACGCTTTCCGCAACGCGCTCATTCCGCTGGCCACCGTGATCCCCATCGACATTGCGATGGTGTTCGGTGGCGCGATCATTACCGAGCGGATCTTTTCCTGGCGGGGCATGGGAACCATGTTTATTGAGGCGTTGCGCCAGGGTGATATTTACGGCGTGATGGGTTATTTCGTGGTCACCGCCGCACTCGCCGTAGCCGCGAATATTGTGGCCGATCTGATCTATGCCGGCCTTGACCCCCGGATCAGGGTGAACGCATGAACGCACAGACGCCGCCTGACGTGCCGCAGGGCCTGCCGCCCGGCGGGGGAGCGGCTGCGCCGCCCGGCCAGGGAGCCGACGTGCCGCTGGATCTGCCGCCCGGCGGGGGAGCGGCTGCGCCGCCCGGCGGGGGAGCGGCTGCGCCGCCCGGCCAGGGGGCCGACGTGCCGCTGGATCTGCCGCCCGGCGGGCCGCCAGGGCTGGACCGCGCCGCCGCAGGCGGCGGCGAGAACGCGATTGAACTCAAGGCGACCGAAGGGTTGTCGCAGGGACGCATTGTGCGCCGCCGGTTCTTCCGTCACCGTGGGGCAATCATCGCCATGGGACTGCTTGGCGCGGTGGTGGTGTTGGTCACCACGTCGATTGGGTGGGGACCGATCCCCGGCTGGTGGAAACACAGCTACCACCAGACTTATCCAATCGCATTGGAACGCGGCCGCCCCACGTTGACCATTTCTTGGACCGAAGGCATTCACTTCGGGGAGCATCCCTTTGGCCAGGACACTGTGGGCCATGACATGTTTGCCATGACAATGCGCGGGGCGCAGCAATCACTCACGGTGATGGTATTGATCGGCTTATTGGCGACCCTGATCGGGGTGATTGTGGGTGCGACCGCCGGCTTCTTCCGCGGTAAGACGGACACCTTCTTGATGCGCTTCACGGACATGATGATCGCTATTCCGGTGATGGTGATCGGGTTGGTGCTGGGGCGCTGGCTCAACGGCGCCTCTGCGCTCAGCCTCGGTTTAGCCCTGGCCTTTGTGCAATGGATGGCCATGAGCCGTCTGGTGCGCGCCGAATTCTTGAGCCTGCGTGAACGCGAGTTTGTCGATGCCGCGCGGGTCGCCGGGGCCTCCAGCGCCCGGATCATTGTGAAACACATTTTACCGAATGCGGTCGGTGTGATCATTGTCAATGCGACGCTACTGATGTCTTCCGCGATTCTGTTGGAAACTGCCCTCAGTTACCTAGGATTCGGGATTCATTTCCCCGACATTTCTTTGGGGAATCTGGTCTCGGAATACCAGTCCGCGTTTTCGCAACGGCCCTGGCTGTTCTGGTGGCCAGGCGTTTTTATTATTGTGATCGCCTTGTCTGTCAACTTTATCGGGGACGGTTTGCGTGACGCGTTCGACCCGCGCCAGCGCCGCATTCCGTCTAAACGCAAAATGGCCCGTGCGGCCAGAAAGCAGGCTGCACGATGACGTCTACCTCACCCCCGCCCAAGACAATCCTTGAGGTCCGCGGCCTGAACGTCGATTTCTATGTCGAAGGTGAATGGTTTCCCGCCGCGATTGATGTGGGCTATGACGTGCACGCGGGCGAGGTGCTCGCCATCGTCGGTGAATCGGGCAGCGGAAAAACGCAATCGTCGATGGCGCTGATCGGCCTGCTGCCTCCGAACGCCCGGGTGGCGGGCTCGGCCAAACTGCTCGGCCGTGAACTGGTCGGCTTGCGCACGGCGGAGTTGCAGGGCGTCCGCGGCGCCCAGATCGCGGTGGTGTTCCAGGAGCCGATGACGGCCCTCAACCCCGTCTACACGATCGGCTTCCAGATCGTGGAGACAATCCGCGCGCACAGCGCGGCGGGGCCGGCGGAGGCGCGGGCTCGTGCCCTGGAGCTGCTCAAACTGGTTGATATGCCAGACCCGGCGACCCGGATCGACTACTATCCGCATCAGTTGTCCGGGGGGCAGCGCCAGCGCGCAATGATTGCCCAGGCTTTGGTGTTGGACCCGAAGCTGTTGATTGCCGACGAACCGACCACCGCCCTTGATGTCACCGTCCAGGCCGAGATTCTTGGTTTGATGCGTGACCTGCGGCGCCGCATCGATTCCGGCATCATTTTGATCACGCATGACATGGGTGTGGTGGCGGATATGGCGGATCGCATCTGCGTGATGAAGGATGGCCGGATTGTCGAGGCGGGGACTGCGCGCCAGATTTTCTATGAACCGCGCCATCCCTACACGCAGCTCTTGTTGGCGGCGGTCCCGAAGCTCGAACTCGGTCCTGGGGAAACCGGGACGGTAGAGCCGACGTGGTCGCCGTCGCCGCCAGCATTGCCCGATGCCGCCAAACCCGCTGCCGAGCCGGGCGGGCCGCCAGCATTGCCCGATGCCGCCGAGCCGGGCGCCGGGCAGACGCGGCCGGGTGGAGTGACGGCATCGTCCACCGCCGCAGGGTTGGCGCGGTCGGGCGGAGTGACGGCATCGTTCACCGCAGCCGAACCGGGGTGCGGTGCCGTGCTGGTGGCCGAGGGTGTCACGCTGGAATATCCGCGGCGGGGGCGGACCCCGGCGTTCCGGGCGGTGGAGGATTTCAGCCTGGCGATCCAACCGGGCGAGGTGGTGGGCCTGGTCGGGGAATCCGGGTCTGGCAAATCGACTGTCGGGCGGGCCGTGGTGGGATTGTTGCCGGTGGAACACGGCTCGCTGAAAGTGGCGGGTTATGAACTGGCGGGGATCAAGCCGGCGGACCTGAGGCGGGCGCGGCGCGGGGTGTCGATCGTGTTCCAGGACCCGGGGTCATCGCTCAACCCGCGGCTGCCGATTGGTCAATCGATTGGCGAGCCGTTGGCGCTGCACGGCCTTGCCAAGGGCAAGGCACTCGACGCGCAGGTCGCTGACCTGCTGGAACAGGTCAAACTGCCGGCTTCGCTGCGCAACCGTTACCCCCATGAGCTATCCGGCGGGCAGCGTCAGCGCGTGGGGATAGCGCGGGCTCTGGCACTCAAACCGAAACTACTGATTGCTGACGAACCGACATCGGCGCTGGACGTATCGGTCCAAGCTACCGTATTAGACCTGTTCAGCGAATTGCAACGGGAACATCAGTTCGCCTGTTTGTTCATTTCGCACGATCTCGCGGTCGTGGAACTGGTGGCCTCCCGGATCGCGGTCATGTCGCAGGGCCACCTGATTGAAGTGGGCAGTGCCGCCGCGATCCTGCACCACCCGCAGGAGCGCTACACCAAAGAACTGATCGCGGCGGTCCCGGTGCCGGACCCGGACGTGCAAGCCGAACGGCGCGCGGCGCTGACCAGCCGCCTGACCGGTGCGGTGGACTAGCTCAGGCGGTCAGGCGCGCTAGCGCCGCCACGGCGGCCAACGCCACCCAAGCGCCAATCACTCCCCAGTGCCAGCACCGCGTCGGCACCTCGCCGGAGGCCACCCCCGTGGGACCCGCATCCCGGGCGCGTTCCCAGCGCTCGCGCACCACCCAGGCCAGGTCACCGGACGGCGTCCCCGGCAGATCGCCGGGGCGGACCGAACGGCCCGCGTCGAACGTCGATTCGGGCAAGTGCTTGAGGTCCCCGCCGGGCGTGCCGCGCAGCGGCCGCAGACTGGCCGGCGCCGCAAACGCGGTCACCTTACTGCGGCCGGTGTACAACGTCAGTGCCCATTTGGTGTCCACCCGCGCGATCGCCGCCCACGGCACCCAGTGGCTTGCGGTCACGTTGCGGATCACCAACCCGCCGGGGCTCACCGTAACCTTCGGCGCCCAAAACACCGCCCACACCGTCAGTGCGGCCCACGCGAGCGCCGGGAGCCACCGGAAAAACTCCTCGCCGTCGGTTCCAGCCAGCGACACACCGGTCCAGGTCGCCAGCGCCCAGGTCCCGATCGCTACCGCCGGACCGGTGCGAGGACGGTACGTGAAGGTTGCGGCGGCCACTGGTCAAGTCTTCCACGGCCGCCGTCCTGCGGGCCGCTCAGCCGCCTTGCGCGCGGCAGACCGTCGGCCCGCCAGCACTGCGCCTGCCTGCGGGCTGGTCAGTCGACCGACGCGCGCCAGACCGTCAGCCCCACAGCAGCGCGCCCCCGGCCAGTCGACCGAAGCGCGGCAGACCGCCGGCCCGCCAGCCCGCCCCCCGGCCAGTCGACCGACGCGCGGCAGCCCGTCGGCCCCACAGCAGCGCGCCCCCGCGCCCCGGTCAGCCGCCCTCGACCGCACCGGCGGGAACCGGCCGCCGATCACCCATGTACATAGCGATACGTACCAACGCTTGTTCAGCAGTTTCCAGGTAGCCGTCCCGCCCGCCTAGTAAGCCGGCGTAACGGGACCGGACGTCGCGCTGGACGGGTGGGACGGCATCGGCGCCGGGCATAAAC
Organism: Bifidobacteriaceae bacterium; assembly: GCA_031278675.1. Taxonomy (GTDB): domain Bacteria; phylum Actinomycetota; class Actinomycetes; order Actinomycetales; family WQXJ01; genus JAIRTF01. Next base: position 4,582 of record JAITJY010000205.1, on the reverse strand, counting down.
GGCACGCCCAGCAGGTCCGTCAAGACTTGCGCGCTCGTCAGCGGCGGCGTCACCAAGTTCACCAGCCGCAGGCCGATGCCGTAAATCGCCTCCAGGTCTCCCCCCAAGCGCGCCAAGTCGTAGTGCTGGGTAGTGCTGGCAGGATTCAGGGCAGCGAAGCGGGCCAAGTCGCTGGCCGGATTACGCACCTCGGAGCGGTGCGGTCCGCCGAACACGTGGGGGAGCCGCACCACGGTCGCATCCCACCGGTCCAAACACCATTGTTCCAGGTCATGGCGGTGCCGCGCGTACGGCGGCAAGAACGCCGGGTCGATCGGTGAGGACTCGTCGACCTGATAGGGGACCGGGTAGACCGCACAAGTGGAGATCAGTGTCAGGTGTGAGATCCGGCACGTCGCCAAGACCTCCTGGAACCGCCGGATCGACATCAGGTCCTCTGATGCCGCCTGGTTGGTGGCCCACGCCAGCGGCGCCAGCGCCGTCACCGTGACCTGATCCAAATCATCCCGGGCGGCTTGCTCAACCGCCTCTGCGGCGTAGACCCGGTCAAATGGCAGCGTCCGGGCGAGCCCTCGCCCAATCGAGTCCACCGAAGTGATCAGTGTCCGCATCTTCACCCCCGTCCCACGGAGGATCACACTCTATGGGGCGCCGCCCAGCCGCGACCGGCCACGGCCCATCCGTCCAGAATCTGGACGGCGGCGGCCTGCGGCCTGCGGCGCCTCAGGCCGCTCAGTGAGCTCAGTGCGCGCCAGGCGACCGTTCGTCGGATTGTTTCAGGATCTCGGTGAGGCGGTTGGCGGCGGCCACCACTGCGGCCGCATGGAGCCGGCCCGGCTGGCGCGTGATGCGTTCGACCGGACCCGACACGGACACCGCAGCCACCACTCGCCCTGCAGGATTGCGCACCGGTGCTGAGACGGAGGCCGCGCCGGGCTCCCGCTCCGCCACGGATTGGGCCCAGCCATGGCGGCGGACCGCCGCCAGCATGGTCGCAGTGAACTGGGCGCTGAGCAGCCCCCGGTGCATCCGCTCGGGTTCTTCCCAGGCCAGCAACACCTGGGCCGCCGAACCGGCGGTCATGGACAGCACCGCCCCGACCGGGATCGAATCCCGCAATCCCATGGGGCGTTCGGCGGCGGCGACGCACACCCGCTGGTCACCTTGCCGCCGAAAGAGCTGAGCTGATTCGCCTGAATGGTCCCGCAGTGCGGCCAGCACCGGGCCGGCGGCCACCAACAGCGTGTCTTCACCAGCGGCGGCGGCTAGTTCATTGAGCCTGGGTCCCAACACAAACCGGCCTTGCATGTCGCGGTCCACCATCCGGTGGTGTTCCAGGGCTACCGCCAACCGGTGGACGGTTGGGCGCGCCAGCTTGGTCGCGTTGACCAGTTGCGCCAGGGTGGCCGGGCCTCCTTCCAATGCGTTCAGCACTGAAGCTGCCTTGTCGAGCACTCCCACTCCGCTACTATTGTCCATGCCTCGATACTCGCATTCCAGATTGTGAGACGCAAGCCGGTGTCCAGTTTGTTTCTTTTCTTGGTCTGGCGGGCCGGCACGTAAGGGCGGGCGTGAACGGTTGGGACGGCATCGGCCTTGGGCTGGGCGGGCCGGACCACTAACGAACGGTAAGGAGTCAAGGGCCAATGGGCCGAACACTCGCGGAGAAGATTTGGGACGCGCATGTGGTGCGCCGCGGCGCGAACGGCGAACCCGACCTGCTGTATATCGACTTGCATATGATCCACGAGGTCACCTCGCCGCAGGCGTTCGAGGGCCTGCGGCTCGCGGGGCGCCGGCCGCGCCGCCCGGACCTGACCATTGCGACCGAGGATCACAACACGCCGACCCTCAACATTGATCTGCCGATCGCGGACCCGACCTCGCGGCTCCAGATCGATACGCTGCGCAACAACGCCCGTGAGTTTGGGCTCAGGCTGCATTCGTTGGGCGACCCGGACCAGGGCATTGTTCACGTGGTGGGTCCGCAGCTGGGGTTGACTATGCCGGGGCTGACCGTGGTGTGTGGTGATTCGCACACCTCGACGCACGGAGCGTTTGGGGCGTTGGCTTTCGGGATTGGAACGTCTGAGGTGGAACATGTGTTGGCCACCCAGACGCTGCCCCTCAACCCGTTTAAGACAATGGCGGTCAACATCAAGGGGCGGCTGCACAATGGCGTCACGGCGAAAGACATTATTCTCGCGGTGATTGCGCAAGTGGGCACCGGCGGGGGCCAAGGCTACGTGCTCGAATACCGCGGCGAAGCGATCCGCCACCTCAGCCTCGAAGGCCGCATGACCATCTGCAACATGTCGATCGAAGCGGGCGCCCGGGCCGGACTGGTGGCCCCCGACCAGACCACCTTCGACTACATCCAAGGGCGGCCACACGCGCCGGCAGGGCGCGATTGGGATGACGCGGTGGCCTATTGGCGCACGCTCAGAACCGATGACGATGCCGTCTTCGACGCGATTGTCGAGCTTGACGCCGCCGCCCTCGAACCGTTTGTCACCTGGGGAACCAACCCCGGCCAGGGGCTACCGCTCAGCGCGTCCGTCCCCGACCCGGCGGCCGCCGCAGATGACGAAGAACGCCTCGCCATCGAAAAAGCCCTCCAATATATGGCCCTGGTCCCCGGGACGCCGCTGAAACAAATCAAGGTCGACACGGTCTTCTTGGGCTCATGCACCAACGGGCGGATCGAAGACCTGCGGGCCGCCGCCGCCGTGATCGAGGGCCGCCGCAAGCACGCCGCAGTCCGGATGCTGGTGGTCCCAGGTTCCGCCCGGGTCCGCCTTCAGGCCGAAAAAGAGGGCCTTGACCAGGTGTTCAAGGCATTCGGGGCAGAGTGGCGCAACGCCGGGTGCTCAATGTGCCTCGGCATGAACCCCGACCAACTGGCGGTCGGGGAACGCTCCGCGTCCACCTCGAACCGGAACTTCGAAGGCCGCCAGGGCAAAGGCGGCCGGACGCATCTGGTCAGCCCCTTGGTGGCCGCCGCCACCGCGATCCGCGGCACGCTCAGCTCGCCGCTTGACCTGTAGCTTGGAGGCCCCAAAAACAATGGACAAATTCACCAGCCACACCGGGATTGGCGTGCCGCTACGGCGGTCCAACGTCGATACGGACCAGATCATCCCCGCCGTCTACCTAAAGCGGGTGACCAAGACCGGGTTTGAGGACGCGCTGTTCGCCGCGTGGCGCGGCGACGCGGACTTTGTGCTCAACCAGCGCGCCTACACCCACGGATCAGTGCTGGTGGCCGGTCCAGACTTCGGGACGGGATCATCGCGGGAACACGCCGTGTGGGCGCTGCGCGACTACGGGTTCAGGGCTGTGCTGTCTGCTCGCTTCGCGGATATTTTCCGTGGGAATGCGGGCAAACAGGGACTGCTGGCGGGCCAGGTCTCCCCAGACGGGATTGAGCAGCTCTGGAAGGTACTGGAAACCGAACCAGGGCTAGAAATCACGGTTGACCTGCTAGAACGCCAGGTGCGGGCGGCGGATTTGGTGATCGGGTTCGAGATCGATGCTTACACGCGGTGGCGGCTGATGGAAGGCCTGGATGATATTGGGCTGACGCTGCGTCACGAGGCAGAGATCGCCGCCTTCGAGGCGCGGCGCGAAGCCTGGCGCCCCACCACGCTGCCCGCGAAACATCTCCCGGGCGCGGTCATCACTCCCGCGCGTCCGGCGTAATCTGGTTCTAGGCGACAAGGATGCGGTGAGAGGTGCGCAACGTACTGGTAATTGAGGGCGGAGTACCGCTGAAAGGCTCGGTCAGAGTCCGGGGTGCGAAAAACTTCGTGTCGAAAGCGATGGTCGCATCCCTGCTCGGCGAAGGGGCGTCCGTGTTACGCAACGTGCCGCAGATCCGCGATGTCGAGGTGGCGGCATCGTTGCTGCGGGCGCACGGGGTAGACGTGCAGGTGGACGATGCCGCCGGCACCGTTTTGATGGACGCCTCCGGGGTGGGGACGGCAGCCAACGCAGACATTTTGATGCATGCGGGCGCTTCGCGCATCCCAATCTTGTTGTGCGGGCCGCTGCTGCACCGCAACGGTGAGGCGTTCATCCCGGACCTGGGCGGGTGCAACATTGGGGGCCGGCCGATCGGCTACCACCTGGAGGCGATGCGACGGTTCGGGGCTGAGGTGAACAAGGAACCGGACGGTATCCGGTTGAGTGTACGTGGGCGGCTGCAAGGCATGCAGATGGAACTGCCTTACCCGTCGGTCGGGGCAACCGAACAGCTTTTGTTGACCGCTGTGCTGGCGGAAGGCGTCACCGAGGTGCGCGGTGCGGCGATCGAACCGGAGATCTTGGACCTGGTGGCGGTGCTACAGCAGATGGGTGCGATCATTTCGTTGGAAACCGACCGCACTTACCGGATCGAAGGGGTCGATGCGCTGCACGGCTACCACCACTATGCCCTGCCGGACCGGATTGAGGCGGCATCCTGGGCGGGGGCCGCTTTGGCGACCGGCGGCGACATCACCGTACTCGGGGCCAGGCAACTCGATTTGACCACCTATCTGAACTATTTCCGCAAAGTGGGGGGCCGGTTCGATGTGACGGA
>JAITJY010000183.1 GCA_031278675.1 Bifidobacteriaceae bacterium | reverse complement strand
GGCGCCGAGCGGCGCCAGGCCGCCGGGTCAGGTCTGGATTTGGGAGCGGAGCATCCAGGCGGCTTTGTCTAGGCCCGCGACAATCTCGATCAGGAGATCCTGGGAGGGCATATCCTCATCGAGTTCGGGCAGGGCCGTTTCAATGCGGCGGGCCGCCGCGCTAATGCGTTCCGAGAACTCGGCAACGACGACGGGAGCGTTGATCGGACCGGGTTCAATGCTGGGGACCTGGCTGGTAGCGGCCACCGTGGTGGCGCGGCCATCGGGGCTGCCACCGACAGCGGCAAGGCGCTCGGCGACATCGTCCGAATTGATCCTGACCTGGTCAATGATCTCATCGAGTTCAAGGTGAACGGACCTGAAATTGGTGCCGCGGACATTCCAATGGGCCTGCTTGGCGAGCAGGGACAGGTCAATCAGGTCGACTAAAGCGGCCTGGAGGATCGGATTGGTGCGTGGTGCTGGCATTGTTTCCTCCTGTGAACGGTTGAGCGGTCAGCTTGCGTGATTGGGTTCTTGGCTACTGCCACGCTACACCCTCGGCGGCGCCAGCGGATCAAACGGCTGGTTCAGTCCTGCCACGCTTCCCGCCGCCGGAAGGATGCCAGGCGGAGCTTGCTTGTAACCTAGAGCGGTGTCCGAATCCACTGTGAAAACACCAGAAGAACCCGCCTGGCGCTATACGGCCGGGCTCGCGGAACGAATCGAACTGAAGTGGCAGGACGAATGGGAGCGCCGCGGCACCTTTTGGGCGGCCAACCCCAAAGGACATTTGACTGACGCGGGCGGGGGCCACGCCGATCCGGCGGTCCCGAAGTTCTTCGTCATGGACATGGTCCCCTACCCGTCCGGCAAAGGCCTGCACGTGGGGCACCCGCTGGGCTACATCGCAACGGACGCGGTGGGCCGCTACCGCCGCATGCTCGGCGACAACGTGCTCCACGCCCTCGGCTATGACGCCTTTGGCCTGCCCGCCGAACAGTACGCACTGCAAACCGGCCAGCACCCCGGGGTTACCACTCTAAACAACATTGCCACCATGCGGGCGCAGTTGCGGCGCTTGGGCCTGGCTCACGATCCGCGCCGCTCGTTCGCCACCACCGACGCCAGCTACATCCGATGGACGCAGTGGATCTTCTTGCAGATCTTCAACTCGTGGTATGACCCGGCAGCGCCCCGCCGCGACGGGGGCCTCGGAGCGGCCCGCCCGATCGCCGAATTGGAGGCCGCATTCGCGCAGGGGCACCGTCCAGTGCCGGGCGGGGTGCCTTGGGATACGTTGGACGATGCCGCCCGCCGCGCCATCCTCAACCGCTTCCGTTTGGCATATATTGCGGATGCGCCGGTCAACTGGGCCCCCGGCTTGGGCACCGTCCTAGCAAACGAGGAGGTCACCGCAGACGGCCGGTCCGAGCGCGGCAACTATCCCGTGTTCACCAAATCGCTGCGGCAATGGAACATGCGGATTACGGCGTACGCCGAACGGCTCGCAGATGACCTGGATCAGGTCGACTGGCCGGACAAAGTGGTGGCGATGCAGCGCAACTGGATCGGTCGGTCGGTCGGTGCGACAGTCGAGTTCGCACTGGCTGGCGCCGGCGGCGGCCGTGAGGACGCCGCCGGGGCTGGGGCGCGCCGGCTCAGCGTGTTCACCACCAGGCCGGACACCTTGTTCGGGGCCACCTTCATGGTGCTCGCACCGGAACACCCGCTGCTGGAGGAGGCGGTCCCCGCCGCCTGGCCGGATGGCACCAAGGACGTGTGGCGGGGCGGTTTCGCCACACCGCGTGAGGCAGTGAGGGCTTATGCGGCCCAAGCGGCCGCCCAGACCGCCGCCGAACGGGTCGCCGAAGGCCGAGACAAATCAGGGGTATTCACGGGGATCTTCGCGATCAACCCGGTCAATGATCAACCGATCCCGGTCTTCACCGCAGACTACGTCCTGATGGACTACGGCACCGGTGCGATCATGGCCGTGCCGGCGGAGGACACCAGGGACTGGGAATTCGCCGAGGCCTTCGACCTGCCTCACGTCCGGACGGTCCGGCCACCCGCTGATTGGACCGGTGGGGCGTGGACCGGTCAAGGAGAGACGATCAACTCGGCTAACGCTACCGTCTCGCTCAATGGGCTTGGTGTGACGGAGGCGAAAGACGTCATCGTCCAATGGCTGGAAGAACGTGGCCTGGGCGCCCCAACCGTGACGTACCGGCTGCGTGACTGGCTGTTCTCGCGGCAGCGCTACTGGGGGGAGCCGTTCCCGATTGTCTACGGCGACGACAACCAACCGATCGCGCTGCCGGATGTGATGCTGCCGGTCGAGTTGCCCGAGGTGCCGGACTACCGGCCGCGGACCTTCGAGCCCGATGACGTGGATTCGGAGCCGGAGACGCCGCTCGCCCGTAACCAGGAGTGGGTCAACTTGGTGGCGGACTTGGGCGACGGGCTGCGCAGCTACCGGCGGGACACCAACACCATGCCGAACTGGGCGGGATCTTGCTGGTACTACCTGCGTTACTTGGACCCCGCTGAAGCGGACCGGGTGGTGGACGCCGTGGAGGAGGACTACTGGATGGCGCCGCGGGTCCCGGGCGATCTGGCGGGCGGGGTGGACCTGTATGTCGGGGGCGTGGAGCACGCGGTGCTGCACCTGCTGTACGCCCGTTTTTGGCACAAGGTGCTCTATGACCTCGGGTTTGTTTCTGGGACTGAGCCGTTCCACCGCCTTTATAACCAGGGCTATATCCAGGCGTATGCCTATACGGATGCGCGCGGGCAGTACGTCCCGGTGGAGCAGGTGGTCGAGGACCCGCCGGGGGTGTTCACGGATACCGTGACCGGAGGAAGGGTCGAACAAGAGTATGGTAAGATGGGTAAAGGCCTGAAGAATATGGTCACGCCTGATGAGATGTACCAGGCCTATGGTGCCGATACCTTCCGGCTCTATGAGATGTCGATGGGGCCGCTGGACACCTCGCGCCCGTGGGAAACCCGGGCCGTGGTCGGTTCACAGCGGTTCTTGCAGCGGCTGTGGCGGAACGCCGTTGATGAAGAGACCGGCGAACTGCGGGTGAGTGACGAAGCGCCCACCTTAGAAACCCTCAAAGCGATGCACCGCGCCATTGCTGAGGTCCGCCAGGAGTTTGATGCCCTGCGGTTCAACACCGCGATTGCGCGGATGATTGTGCTGAACAACCATCTGACTGCATTGCATGCAGTGCCCCGCGCCGGCGTGGAAGTGCTGGTCAAACTGCTGGCTCCGGTCGCCCCACACATTGCTGAAGAAATCTGGGAGCGTCTGGGGCACGCCTCGTCCATTGCGCATGAACCCTTCCCTGTGGCAGACCCTGTCTACCTCGCCGAAGACACTGTGACCTCAGTGGTCCAGATCCAGGGCAAGCTGCGGGCGCGTCTGCAGGTGCCGCCGTCGATCAGTGCGGCTGCGCTCGAGGAGGCGGTGCTGACCGACCCAGCGGTGATTGCCGCCCTGGACGGGCGCGCCGTGCGCCGTGTGATAGTCCGGCCCCCGGGCCTGGTCAACCTGGTGGTCTAGCGGCGGGCGCCGCTGGGGCGGCTGGAGCGGCTTGGGCGGCTGGGCCGGCTGGGGCGGCTGGGGCGGCTGGGCCGTCCGGGACTGCTAGAGGCGCTAGGTCGGCGCGGGCCACTGGGGCAGGGCTCTTGGCAAAGTCCGCTGGTTGGGGTTGCGGGGTGTTGCTGCGTCGGCTGTGTGGCGGCTCCGGTGGTCGCACCGGATTCGGTGATTCACGACTCGTGTTCAGCGGGGACCAGGGCGTGTGAGGACAAGACCCGGAATGAAATCTGCCCCTTGTTGGTGGCCATCGTCACCCCTTGGCGCTGACCGGGAGATAAATTGAAACACTCGACGCGGCTGGGGCCGCGATGGGCTCGCCGAGCGTGTCAACTCGTCGGCTGGGGCCGCGAGTGTTTCAATTTATCTCCCGGATTTCGTCGAGTGTTTCAATTTATCTCCGCCCCTCAGCATCACTGCAGGTCAGGGTCTTGGGCTTGGTTGGGCTGGAGATAAATTGAAACACTCGCCACCGGAAAGGAGATAAATTGAAACACTCGACGCCGCAGACAGCGCCGGACGCGGGCCGACTTTGCTCAAGGCCCCCCACGCCACCCAACCAACCCAAAACCACCCCACCGCCCCACGTAGACCCTCGCGATGGCGGCACCTAGAGCCATTGCGGACTTGATCACGTACGGCAGGTGGAGACCATGGCAACGGTGACGCCAACCCAGGCGCCACGCGACCCTTTTCGCGATGATCCAACGGGAGGCCGGTCCCGACGGCCCCGCCAAGTGGCCGAAACCTTTACACCTGAGCTGCCGCAGCAGGACCGGACGGCTGGTAGCGCGTATGGCAAGTTCAAGACCACCGTTTACCTGCCCAAGAACCTCAAGCGCGCGTTGGAGATCGAGGCTGCCGCGCGCCGAGTGTCCGACGCGGACCTGATCCGCCACGCGGTCAGCGCCGAGGTGGGCGTCATGGACGGACGGCTGCCGCCCAGCGATGTCTTCTCCGGCGGAGCCGACTTGGCCCGACACGTCGACGAGCATCTGGACGGATTCGGCCAGTGGTGATAGTCGACACCAGCGCGCTGCTGGCCTACCTGGACGCGGCGGAGCCGGACCATGACCGGGTCGTTGAAGCGTTCCGCCAGGCATCCGGGCCGTTCGGGGTCAGCGAGTTGGTCTTGGCGGAACTCGATCACCACCCGCAACGCCCACCAGATGAGATACGCCGCCCACCCCTGACCCGGCCCTACGCAAAACGGGGCGGGAAGGCGGATTGTTGGGGGGCGGCATCGTACTCGGTTGCGGTTTGGTGCCGTCCGCCAACTGCCAGGCGGGCGGGTGAGCGAAACAGTCCGTGTACTGGGGGCCCGGCTTGTGGCAGGCTTGTCTTGGTGGGAAAAATGCGCCGCCTCACCTGCAAGCGGGGCGGTGCGAACCTCGCCGGTCCCGTGTTCTCGACCCGTTCAATGAGGAGGCGCACTCATGTTGCACAATACCCAGTCCGAGGGGTTCCAAGTGGTTGTGGTTGGCTCGGCCAACGTGGACCTGGAGGTCCAGGTGCCGAAGTGGCCGGATCCGGGGGAATCGGTGATCGCCACCGCCTCGGAGCGGTTCCCGGGCGGGAAGGGAGCCAACCAGGCGGTCGCGGCGGCCAAGGCCGGGGGCGTGCCCACGGCGCTGATCAGCGCTTGGGGTTCGGACGGCGATGGGGCGCTGCTCGCGGCGTTCTTGGAGGAGGCGGGGGTCGACATCGGCGCTGTGCGAACCGTGGACTGCGCCACGGGGCTCGCCATTGTGATGGTGGACCCGGAAGGCGCGAACGTCGTCACTGTGGTGACGGGAGCAAACTCGCAGGTCGAAGTGACCGAGGCCGGTTTGGGACTGATCGCCGCCAGCCGGGTGGTGCTGGCCCAACTCGAAGTGCCGGTCGCCACTGTGGCTCAGGCCGCAGCCGCGACTAAACAGTCTGGGGGAATCTTTGTGCTGAACGCAGCCCCGACCTCAATCCTGCCGCCGGGTTTGCTGAAGGATGTCGATGTGCTGGTGGTCTCGCAACACGGGGCGCGCGAGCTGGCGACGCAGCATTTCGGGATGTACCCCTCTGATGATGGCAGCTTGCTCCGCGCCCTGCAGCGCCTGGTCCCGTCGGTGGTGATGACCAAGGGTGGCGAGGGTTCGGTCGTGGCTCAGGCTGGCCAAGACGCCGAGGTGGTCCGCGCCATGCCGGTCGAGCCCGTCGATCACACCGGCGCCGGCGACACTTTCAACGGGGTGTTGGCCGCCCGCCTCTCGGAGGGCGCGACCCTCGCGGAAGCGACCCGCGCGGCCACCGCTGCCGCATCGATCTCGCTGAACCGTCCCGGCGCGGGCCCCTCCATCCCGACCGCCCGCGAGGTCGCCTTGGCGCTCGCTACCGGCAAGGTCCCGCCCCCGGCCTAGCCGCCCAACCGCCGGGGCGCCACCCGCCGCCGCCCCGCCCGGTTTCCCCGGGATGCCAGCCCTCCGCAGCGGCGTTCGGCTTCCCCGATGGACGATGCCGCCCGGCCGCCACCCGGGGCATATCGCCGCTGGGGCGCCACCCGCCGCCCCGTCCGCACGATCCCGTCTGCCCGGCGTCCGCTCACACGGCCGGCTGGCGCCACAAGGTCTCGAGCGGCAGCGACCAGATCCCACCCCCGTGGGAACCGGCCCGGGCCGCCAAACTGAGGACCACGCCGCCTGCGAACCTCTCGCCCAGGCGGGCCGCCCACAGGCGCAGATTCTTGACGTGGCCTGCGAGGACACTCTGGGTGGCCTTGACCTCGATCCCGTAAAGGCGGCCGTCTTCCAATTCCACCACCAAGTCGACTTCGACGCCGCCGGAGCTGCGGTAGTGGTACAAGTCGAAGCCGATGGCGCTCCAGCCGCGTTGCTTCGCCAGTTCCCCGGCCACGAATCCCTCCAGGGCGGGACCCAGGAATTGGCCGCTCAGCGGCCCCAGGCTGGCGGGCTTGACCCGTGCGAGCCTGAGGGCCAGGGCCGGATCAGCCACCATGGCCTTGGGGCGGTCG
>JAITJY010000090.1 GCA_031278675.1 Bifidobacteriaceae bacterium | reverse complement strand
AGCAAAGTCGGCCCGCGCCTGGCGCTGTCTGCGGCGTCGAGTGTTTCAATTTATCTCCTTTCCGGTGGCGAGTGTTTCAATTTATCTCCTGCCCAACCAAGCCCAGTGCTCTGACCTGCAGTGATGCTGAGAGCGGGAGATAAATTGAAACACTCGACGAAATCCAGGAGATAAATTGAAACACTCGCGGCCCCAAACCGACGCGTTGACACGCTCAACGGGCCCTTCGCGGCCCCAAGCAGATGAGTTGGCACGCTCGACGGGCCCTTCGCGGCCCCAAGCCGGTGCGTTGACACGCCCGACGGGCCCTTCGCGGCCCCAGCCGCGTCGAGTGTTTCAATTTGTCTTCTGGTCAGCGCCCAGGGGCAGATTTCATTCCGGGTCTTGTCCTCACACGCCCTGGTCCCCGCTGAACACGAGTCGTCAATCGCCGGCTCCGGTGCGACCACCGGAGCCGCCACACAGCCGGCGCGGCAACACCCCGCAACCCCAACCAGCGGACTCTGCCAAGAGCCCGGGGCCGGGTGCGGGTGGGTAGCTAATCCGGGTACCGCGATAACCAAACCCCAGACCAAGACCCGCGCCCCGGGCATCGCCACACCGAGGGTTAGCGCGTTTGTCGCCGACGACCCGTCACCCACCGGGTCAAATCCTCGGATCAGCGCCACAACCCACGGCACACCAACGGACGCGAGAATGACACCACACCCGAGCGCGACTAACCCGCGGGCGCTCACCGCGTCATCGTCATCGTCATCGTCATCGTCATCGTCGTGACAGTATTGCGGGTTGGTTGGGCTGTCAAAGGCGACGGTCCGCGCGGCTGGGCGACTGCGGCTCAGTGTCTTCCTTGCTCTGGTTCGCCCCGACAGCGGCGGTCACATGGCCTTGACGTTGACGGGGCCGGAGCCCAAGTCAACGAGGGTCTTCGCTTCGCTGTCCCAGCCTTCCGAGTAGTCGCTCATCTCGTCCTTGTAGGTGAGCACGCCCGTCGCCGTGTCCGCGCCGATGAACTCGAGCACCAGCACAATCCCGCCGTCCGCACCGAGCACGGCTTCGCAGACCCCGCTCGACACGTCGTAAGAAGTGCCGCCGTTCCAGGAGATGAAGGCGTTGTAGCCCAGGCCCTCAAGCGCGCCGCCCTGGATCCGGAACGATAGATCATGCAGCGAGCCGCCGTCCGCCGACAGCACGAAGCCGACCTCCACGGTCGACCCGCCCGCCAGGTCCGCCATGCCGGTGAACGGCGTCTCGCCGGCCTGGTAGGTGATCGGGTCGGCATCCGTCACCAAGGAGACGCTGCCGCCGCTTCCCCCGCTGGAAGTGGACGGCTCGGAGGCCTTGCCGGTGGGCGAGGGCGGCGTCGCCGATTCGTCTCCCCCGCGCTCGGTGGGCGTCTCGGCCGCCGACTGGCTGGCCGCCGCAGCGCCCGTCTGGTCGCGGCCGGTCTGGTTGTCGCCGTGGGTCAGCACCCACAGTCCGGCGCCCCCGCCCACCACCAGGGCGATCACCGCGGCGGCTATCCCGACCGCCAGGCCGGTCTGGCCGCGTCGGCCGTCCGGTCGCGCCGGCCAGTCACCCGGCGCCCCGGCCTGCGGTGGGGGCTCGAACGGCGCCGTTGGTTTGGACGATGCCGCTGGGCTGGGTACCGCCCAGGCGTGACGCCCAGGCGACGGCTCGGTTGGTGCCGGGGCGGGTGTCAACGAGGCGCCAGGCCCGGCTGGTGGCTGGGTTGGCCCAGGGTAGGGCGGCGCGTCCGCGAAGCCTTGGGCACGCATCCACACCAGCAGGTCGGGGTAGGCCGCTGGATGGCGGGCCACCCGGGGCCAGAGGCCGGGCTGGGCGGCGGCGATCGCCATCAATTCGGCGGCTGGCAAGTGCGGGTTGTCCAGGCCAGCGTTGGCCCTGGTCGGGTCGTTCCAGTTCGGGGTGGTCATGGCCGTCTCCTTGGTGTTGCTAGATCTCCACGAAGCCGGAGCCCGTGAGAACGTTGATGGTTCCGCGTCGGGTCTGGTTGACCGTGCCGCAGGAGTAGCACTGGCGCTCGAACTCCCCCTGTTGCGTCTCGACCGGCGACTTGTAGCCGCAGTGGCCGCATTCCAATTGGAGGACGAACGAGGCGTACCGCCCAGCCGATTTCAGCGCGGCGACCGACGCCTGGCTTTTCATGGCGTCGCCGAAGGCGGTCAGTGAGACCGCACCGACCGGCGCAGCCGGCTGGGCGCCGGGCTTGACGGCCAGGGCGGTGGTCTTGAGCGGCGCCTCGGTGAAGAAACCGAAGAGGTCGCGCCCCAGCGAACCGTCGGGGGTGTCCGCCACGTAATACGTGTTGGGTGGCGGGGTGGCGATCGCCCGCAGGGCCTCAGCCGCCGCGTACAAAGTGTCCGCGCGGTGGCTGCGGTAGGTCGAGCCGTTCGACCGCCGGTCCTGCCAGACGACGGGCTGGTCTCCCGGTGCGGGCGGCCCAGGGATGGACGCTGGAACGGGAGCCGGGGCTGGGGCGGGACCAGACGGCATCGGCGGGGGTGGAGGCGGCGGGCCGGACTGACCGAGGGCCTGGTACGGGCCGGGCGGAGCGGGCGGCGCAGGCGCGCCATACGGACCCGGCGGGTAGGAGGCCGGATAGCCGGGAGCGGCGTAACCGGGGCCCCAGGGGGCCTGAGGTATGGCGCGCACCTCACCGAGCCGGGCGATGACCGCCGCGGCGCCCCCGCCGATCAGCGCGAAGACCAGCCCGAACACGTAGGCGCCCGCCATGGATCCCTGGCTCACCAGCGCCCCGATGATCGCCCCCACGATCTCCATCCCAATCCACAGCGCGATGGTGTAGCCGACCGCCGCGCCGCCGCTCCGGCCCCGCGCCTTGGCGGCCTTCGAGTTGAACATGCAGAGCAGTGCGATTCCTAAAATCTCAAGCATTACGACACCAGTCCTTCCGTGGTCATCAATAGTGAAGTGGGTGGGACGGCCGCGGGCTTGGCTGCCGTCAACACAAAGGCGATCAAGATGCGCAAAATGGCCAAGCAGGCCACCGCCAGGTTCGCGATCAGCAGCGCCCGCGAGCCGGCTGTGCGCTTCCCGAAGCAGGAGAGGATCCCGAACAACGCCAGCACGGCCGCAGCGCCGCCCGGCACCGTGCCGAAAATGTACCCGGCGACGTCTCCGTACTGGTCGAGGATTGAGGTCGTGCCGGCGGCGAGCCAGACCAGCGCGATCACCAGGGTGGTGATCGCGCCGATCTTGAACACGACGGGGACCGGTCGCTTGGCGACGGGCTGGTCAGGCGGCGCCGCCCGCCAGGGAGGCAACGCCACCAGGCCCGCGCCGACCAGCACCAGCAGATCGAGCCCGTTCAGTCCGTTCACCGCCGACTCGGCCCCGTGGACGATGATCAACGATCCGAGCAGTGCGGCGATGGCGGCACCCGCCACAGCGATCGCCCGGATCGGGTTCTCCGGCAGGACCGGGTTCTCCGGCAGGGCTCGGTTTATGAGCGGAAGAGTGTGGTCGGTGGGCTTCATGTTCCACACGTTAGCCACGCCGGTCTAAGGGCGGGTCTGCGCCGAGCAGACAGTTTTGGCGCCGGGCTTGGCCCCAGCGCGCCACGAGGCGCGCTACGGGAGGTCGAGCGCGTGGCTGTCCGACATCATGAGGATCGGTGGATCGAGGCTAAGATGGCGTCTTGTGGCTCAATCCTCCAGTATCGACCAGGTGATCTCCCTCGCCAAGCGGCGGGGTCTAGTTTTTCCGTGCGGTGAGATTTACGGCGGCACCAGATCAGCTTGGGATTATGGTCCGCTGGGGGTTGAACTGAAAGAGAACATTAAGCGTCAGTGGTGGCTGGCGACGGTCCAGGGGCGCGAGGACGTGGTCGGGTTGGATTCCTCCATCATCTTGCCGCGCCAGGTGTGGGAGGCGTCGGGCCATGTTGCTGTGTTCACTGATCCGCTGATCGAATGCACCAACTGTCACAAGCGGTTCCGTGAGGATACGCTGAAAGAAGAGTTCGAGGCCCGCAAGGGCCATGCGCCGGCCGGCGGACTGGCTGGTTTGCCGTGTCCTTCTTGCGGGGTGCGCGGCGAATGGACTGAGCCGAAACAGTTCTCGGGTTTGCTGCGCACCTATTTGGGGCCGGTGGAAGACGAGAAGGGTCTGCACTATCTGCGCCCTGAAACCGCCCAGGGAATCTTTGTGAACTTCGCTAATGTCTTGGCGTCTTCCCGGAAGAAGCCGCCGTTTGGTATTGGGCAGGTCGGGAAGTCGTTCCGCAACGAGATCACTCCGGGCAATTTCATTTTCCGGACGCGGGAATTCGAGCAGATGGAAATGGAGTTCTTCGTGGTGCCGGGCACCGATGAGGAATGGCATCAGTATTGGATCGACACGCGCACCAAATGGTATACCGATCTGGGTATCAAGGCTGAGAACCTGCGGCACTATGAACATCCGAAGGAGAAGCTGTCGCACTATTCGAAACGGACTGTGGACATTGAGTACCGTTTCCAGTTCCAGGGGTCCGAGTGGGGCGAACTGGAGGGCATTGCCAACCGCACCGATTTTGATCTGACCACCCACGCGGAGCAGTCGGGGGCGGATCTGTCCGTTTTTGATCAGGACAGCGGCGAGCGCTATGTCCCGTATGTGATTGAGCCTGCGGCTGGGCTGTCCCGCTCGGTGATGGCGTTCCTGGTGGACGCCTATAGCGAGGATGAGGCCCCGAACACCAAGGGTGGCACCGACCGCCGGACGGTGTTGCGTCTTGATCCGCGTTTGGCGCCTGTCAAGGCGGCGGTCCTACCGTTGTCGCGCCATGCTCAACTGTCGCCCAAGGCCCGCGATCTGGCCGCTGAACTGCGGAAACACTGGAATGTGGAGTTCGATGACGCCGGTGGCATTGGGCGGCGCTACCGCCGCCAGGATGAGGTGGGTACGCCGTTGTGCATCACCATTGACTTCGACAGCCTCGATGACCAGGCGGCGACTATCCGTCACCGCGACTCGATGGCCCAAGAACGGGTCGGGCTGACCCAAGTCAAGGAGCGTCTGGCGGCGCTGCTGGCGGCCTGACCTCGCCAACGATTCGGCGCGCCGATGCCCGCAGCGAACCCGCCCGCAGCGAACCCGCCCGCCGCCAAACCGCCCACAGGCCAACTCCGGCTCGGCTCGTTGGTGGCTCCAGCCCCGGTGGTGCTCGCGCCAATGGCGGGCGTGACGAACCTGCCTTTTCGGTTGCTCGCACGCAGTTTTGGGCCGGGCCTGTTCATCAGTGAGATGGTGACGAGCCGGGCGCTGCTGGCAGGCGGGGAGCGGACGGCGCGGATGGTGCGGCAGGGTCCGACGGAGCATCCGCGTTCGGTTCAGCTTTACGGCGTGGACCCGGCGGTCCTGGGCGCGGCGGTGCGTTTGATCGCGGAGCGTGACTTGGCTGACCACATCGATCTGAATTTCGGCTGCCCGGCGCCTAAGGTGACGCGGCAGGGCGGTGGGGCGGCGTTGCCGTGGAAGCTGGAGTTGTTCCGGCGGATAGTGGGCGCGGCGGTCGAGGCGAGCGGGGGGAGGCCGGTCACGGTCAAGCTGCGGGCCGGGATCGATGCGGCGCATTTGACGTTCCTGGAGGCGGGCTTGGCGGCGCAGGCCGAGGGTGCGGCGGGCATCGCTCTGCACGCCCGCACCATGGTTCAGCATTATTCGGGCAAAGCGGATTGGGGGTTGATAGCCCAGCTCAAGGCTGAGGTGAAATCGATTCCAGTGTTGGGTAATGGTGACGTCTTCGAAGCCGACGATGCCGTGCGCCTCCTCGATGAGACCGGTTGCGATGGGGTGGTGGTGGGCCGGGGCGCCCTGGGCCGGCCGTGGCTGTTCGCCGATTTGGCGGCAGCGGCGCGGGGCTCGGCGGTCCGGGTGCGGCCGGCGCTGGGGTTTGTGATGGACACGGTGCGGCGCCACGCGGCCCTCTTGGTGGACTATCGCGGTTCGCCAGAGGCGGGTGTGCGCGAGTTGCGGGGTCACATGTCCTGGTACTTCCGGGGCTATCCGGTGGGCCCGGCCTTCCGGGCGCAGGCTCACCGGATAGCGTCCTTGGGTGACCTTGAGGCGTTGTTGGCGCCGCTGGATCCGGCTTCGCCGTATCCGGCCGGGGCGGCGGAAGGCCAACGGGGGCGGGCGGGCGGCATTAAGCGTGCGGTGTTGCCGGACGGCTGGCTGGATTCGCGCACCCTGGATGGCGCGTCCCAGGCCGCGCTAAGAACTGCGGAGCAGGGTGTGGCGGGCGGCTGACTCACTCCCCGTCCGGGATGTCCAGGAACAGTGCTGAGCAACTGTCACTCGCAGCGGTCACAACCGGTCCTCGGGCCGGACCTAGAGGCCCGGCCACCCAGCGCAAAGACCACTGGTGGGGGATGCGACCGTCCAAGCGGGCAGATACCCGCCGGCCTGTGCGGTGGAGGTGCACGGTCAGGGCCAGGGTGCCGTCGGTGCCCCAAATCTGGGCTGAAGCGTCGGCGCCATCGGGCAATGCGAAAACCTCGACGGTGAAACCCTCAGCGTAATCATAGTCGGGCCGGTCCTCGCGGCTGCCTTGAACAATGCTCGCGCCCTCGCGGACAAACAGCGGAATCCGGTCCGGGCGGCATTGACCGCGCCACCACGCCGGCCCGGCGAGACGCTCACCTGTGAAGAACTCGGTCCAGAGCCCGGCCGGCAGGTAGGCTTCGCCGGCTCCATTCGGCCGGAAGATGGGGGCTACCAGCAGGTCGGGGCCAAGGAGATATTGGCTTTCCAAGTGGCGTGCGGTTGGATCATCCGGGAACTCGAGCACCGTGGCGCGCAGCACCGGCAACCCCCGTTGGTGCGCCTCCACGCCGACTCGCCACATGTAGGGCATCAGGCGGTTCTTCAGCCGCGCAAAGAAACGCACCACCCGAACCGAATCCGGACCGAATTCCCACGGCACGCGGTATGACGTGGAACCGTGGAGCCTGGAATGCGACGAGAGCAGTCCAAAAGCCGCCCAGCGCTGAAACAGTTCCGGGGACGGCGTGCCTTCGAAACCGCCGATGTCGTGGCTCCAAAAAGCGAAGCCGCTGAGCCCCAGCGAGAGCCCCGCCCTGAGCGATTCAGCCATCGAAACATAACTCGCGTCGCAGTCGCCACCCCAATGGACCGGGAATTGTTGACTGCCTGCGGTCCCGGACCGGGCGAAGACCACGGCCTCGCCTTCGCCTCTGACCGAACGCAGCGCCTCGAAAACGCTCTGGTTGTAGAGGAATGAGTAATAGTTGTGCATGCGTTCGGGATCGGAGCCGTCGAACCAAGCCACATCCAGTGGGATGCGTTCACCGAAGTCGGTCTTGACCGCGTCGATACCGGTTGCGACCAGTGCCTTGATCTTGTCGGCAAACCAGGCGCGGGCGCCGGGGTTGGTGAAGTCGACCAGGCCCATTCCCGCGACCCACAGGTCCCATTGCCAAACGGAGCCGTCGGGGCGCCGGGCGAGGTAGCCCGCAGCGGCCGCCTGAGCGAACAGCGGTGAGCGTTGCCCTATGTACGGGTTGATCCATACGGACGGGTGTATGCCGCGCTCCCGCAGCCAGCCGAGCAGGCCCGCCGGGTCAGGAAAAGCCTGCTGGTCCCATTCGAAGTCACACCAGCACAGTGCCTTCATCCAGTAGGAGTCGAAATGCAACACGCTCAGTGGGATGTCGTGGTGGGCCATGGTCTCCACGAAGTCCCGCACGGTCGCGGCAGTGTAGCCGGTGGTGAACGATGTCGACAACCACAGGCCAAAGGACCACGCCGGCGGCAGGGCGGGCCGGCCCGTCAACTGGGTGTAGCGTTCGATGATTTGAGCGGGCGTGGGGCCGTAGATGACCATGAACTCCAGGGTTTGACCGCGCACAGCGAATTGGACAGCGTTGGTGACTTCCGAGGCCACCTCAAAGGAGACCAGTGCGGGCGTGTTGACAAACACGCCATAGCCGTCGGTAGACCAATAAAACGGTACGGCCTTATAGGACTGTTCGCTGCCGACCCCACCATCCTCATTCCAAGAATCGACGACTTGGCCATTTTTCACCAGTGCTGTGAACCGTTCGCCTAAGCCATAGACGCTCGCACCGACGCCCAACGCGAGGCGTGCCATCATGAACGGGCCGTCGTCGCCAACCTCCATGTAGCCGAGGTCTTCTGGGCCTAAGTGGGTCAGTTCGCGGCCTTCGGCCGTCCAGGACAGCTCAAAACGGTCCTGGAGGCTGATCCGGGCGGTGAGCTGGCCGGTGGCCAGCGCCACGGCGTTGGCGGACTGTGTCACGCGGGCCTCGCCCGGTGCTTGGTGGACCTCGAAATGTGGGCCGGGGTCCAACACGCCCGAGTGGTGGGTCGCCCGGACCCGCACCACCTCCGGGGCAGGGGATGACAGGTCAACGGTGATCGTCGGCGTGTTCAGGACCGAACCGCGGTGTCGCAGCGGCTGGGTGAGTGCGGCCAGCGAAATCTGGTCCTCGGTGCACCGCACGTCGACGGCTTGGGTGGCGTAGGCGGCCCGGACGGACTCGTGCAGCAGCCACTTGCCGCTCTTGAACTTCACGGCGTGCCTCCCTTGCGGTCTTCCGTTGCTCTATCCCGTGCGCGCCCGCCGAGACGTGCAGTGACTTTCATGGTTCTCCTCCCAACCGTTCGGCCGCGATCCGGTCGCGATACCAGTGAGCGGACTGTCTGGGGTGCCTAGCGCGGGTCCCGCCCTCCACGGCGATCAGACCGAACTCGACGTCGCCCAGGCTGTCCCATTCGATCGAATCGAGGAATGACCAGGCAAAATATCCCTCAATGGGGACTTCGGCCTGGCGTGCTGCCAGGACCTGACGCAGATGTGCTTCGAGAAACTCGATCCGTTCTGGATCACGCAGCGGATGCGGTCCGCCGCGCCGGCGCGGGTAGCCGTTCTCGGTGATGACCAGGGGCAAGCCGGGGCGGTGCTCGGCGAACTCAGTCAGCCAGGTGCGCAGGGCTGCGGCGTGGGCCGCAGGCGGCACCCCGTCCGGTGGTACCTGCCAAATGGCGGGCCCGGGCACGTGTTCCCAGCCGGGGGCCCGGCCAAGTGGTGGCGGTGCGTTGGCGCAGGACGGTGGCGCGCCCTCGGGGCTTGGCGCCAAGCCCCCAACTCCGGACCCGGCCGGAGGGGTTGGTGGCGCACCTGCGAGCGGTGGGCCGGTTGGTGGCGCGCCTGCGGGCGGAGGGGTTGGTGGCGTGCCTGCGGGCGGTGGGCCGGTTGGTGACGCGCCTGCGGCCGGTGGGCTGGTTGGTGGCGCGCCTGCGGCGCCATCTTCGGGGCCCACCACGTAGGCGCCGTAATAGTTGACTCCGAGGAAATCCGGCGCTTGCGCCCCGGGCAGGCGAGTGGCGCCCGGATCGGCCGATTCGCCCCACAGCGCGGTGATCGCGGCGCGGAGGGACGGCGCATACGCGCCGTCGAGGGCGGGTCCGAGGAAGAGTTCATCGCCCAGCAGCTGCAACCAATCGGGCGGGGTGCCGCCCAGTGCGGCCGGAGCCGGCGGCGACGGAGCCGCGGCGGCGGTGAATCCTGGGGGCGCAGATGGCACACCCGAATGCGCTGTCAACGGTTGGGGCCTGGGAGTAATTCCTGGGGGCGCAGACGGGAGGCGGGCGTGAATGTTGAGGGCGAGTCCCACCCGCGCGCTTGGGTCCGCCGCCTTCAGCGCGGCGGCCATGGAGTGATGTGCGCGGTTCAGGTTGCAGGCTGCGGGCCAGATCGCGGTCGGATTGTTCAAGGCGGGCGCGTGGCGGGCCGTGCCGTAGCCCAGGAACGCCACACACCACGGTTCGTTGATCGTGATCCAGTTGGTCACCAGGTCACCGAACGCCTGACCAGCCAAGGCCGCGAAATGCGTCGCCGCCTCTACGGTGAACGGGTGGAGCCAGCCGCCGCAGTGGTGTGCCCAGATGGGCAGTTCCCAGTGGTACAACGTGACCAACGGGGCAATACCAGAATCGACCAGCGCTTGGAGCATGGAGCGGTAATGCCGGACGGCGCCCGCCTCGAACCCGCCCGGC
Organism: Bifidobacteriaceae bacterium; assembly: GCA_031278675.1. Lineage (GTDB taxonomy): Bacteria > Actinomycetota > Actinomycetes > Actinomycetales > WQXJ01 > JAIRTF01. The sequence continues at coordinate 14,870 of JAITJY010000090.1, read as the reverse complement.
CCGGCCGGTTGGAGCCGGGGCCACGACAACGACAAGCGGTACGCGTTGACGCCCAGCCATTGGAGTAAACGCAGGTCTTGGTCAAACAACGACCAATGCCGCGGGCTGAGGCGTTCGGCGAGGGCCGGTGGCACTAGTTGGTCCCAGATGCCCGCGCCGCGCCCGGCGCCTTCTTCGACCTGGAAGGCAGACGAGCCGACCCCAAACCAAAACGGCGGGGCGCTCACCGGGGCGCTCACCTGCGCGGGCGTACTCATTTGACCGCTCCCGTCGCCAGACCGCTTTGCCAATAACGCTGCAACATGGCGAAGACCAGGATCACTGGAGCCACTGCGATCAATGAACCGGTCAGCGCGAGGATCTTCATGCCGGGCAGTTTGTCTGCCACCTGGCTCCAGGCGGTCAAGCCCACCGTCAGCGGGAACAGACGTTGGTCGGTTAGCACCAATAAGGGCAACAGGTAGCTGTTCCATGACACCATGAACGCAAACAGCATGACCGTGACCGCCCCGGACCGCAGCATTGGGAACGCGACCGAGCGGAACGTGCGCCATTCGCCGGCGCCGTCCATCCGGGCGGCTTCGAGGACCTCGCGCGGCACTGCGGTCAGGGCATAGGCGTAGCTCAACAGCACGCCAAAGGGGTAGACCAGGCTGGGCAGCAAGATTCCCCAATAGGAATCCGCGAGGCCGAACGCCATCAGGAGGCGGTAGGTCGGGAAGGCCAGCGCCGTCGCGGGGATCATCAAACTGGAAACAGCGAGGCCGAGCACGGCTCGCCGGCCCCGAAAATCGTAGGTGGCGACAGCGTAGCCTGCGGTCAGGCTGACGGCCGTGGTGGCGCCGGCCCCCACGAGGCAATAGATCAGCGAGTTCACCACCCACCGGCCGTAGATGCCGTCATCATAGGCGAGCGCATCGCCCACGTTCCGGATGAACTCTCCGCCGAGACCCACCCAACCGTGCGAGCGGTACAGCTCAGACAGCGAATTGGTGGACGCGAGACCCAGCCACACGACCGGCGAAGCGAAGTACACCAGGACGATGCCGAGTAGTACCGCCAGGCCGCTCCGGCGCCACGCCCGGTGGGGCTGGGAGAGCGAACCTCTCCGGCTCCTGCCGCCCGCTGGCGGCCGCCTTACCCCGGCGGCCGCCGCTCGTGGGCGCGCCCGCATCACGCCGTCACCCGCTTGGTCGGGACGGCATCGCGCCTGGTCAGAGCAGCAAAGCGGTTGAGCGTCAGCGCCAACAAGAAGGTCACCAGGGCAACTATCAACGCCATCGCTCCAGCCAGATTCGGGTCTTTGCCTAAGGTCAGCGTCCCGTAGACAGACATCACGGGCGTGTAGTTGGCGCCGATCGCCCGGGTCAAACTGGAGACCACCTGAGGTTCGTTGAAGAGTTGGGCGCTACCGATGGCGGAGCCGATAGCGGCCAGAGCCAGAGCGGGCCGGATCAACGGGATCTTGACGGACCAGGCGACGCGGAACGGGCCGGCGCCGTCGACTCGGGCCGCGTCAATCAGTTCATCCGGCACGGCACTCAGAGCGGTGAACAAAATCAGCGCGTTGACACCGGTGAAGGTCCAAGTGGTGATGTTGGCGACAGCAAACAAGACCATGTCTTGGCCCAGCACATCGACGTGCCAGCCGATCCGGGCGAGGCTTTGGATCACCGGGCTGACCGACGGCTGGTACAAGAAGCCCCAGAGTAAAGCCCCAATCACCGTGGGCACCGCATAAGGCGAAAAGCTGACCACCTGTAGGGTCTTGCGCAGGGCGGGTCGGCTCGAAGCCATGACCAGTGCTATCACCAAGGCGATGGCTAGCATCAGTGGAACCTGAAGGACGGTGAATAGTGCAACCCGCCCGAACGAACTCAAAAAGGCAGTGTCAGACAGTGCCCTGGCGTAGTTGGCGAGGCCAACGAACTCAGTCTTGACACCACCAAAGCCGAGGCCGCTGGCCCGCCGCGAGAATAAGCTGTCGACCGCAGCGATCACCACCGGCGCAGCCATGAACACGGCAAAGAGCAGGACAAATGGCGCGCTGAAGAGGTAACCGGCCCGGGCGAGACGCCTGGCGTGAGGCGAAGCGGCCCGGGGGCGGCGGGGTGGGCGGACGGCATCGTCCAACGAACCGGGCCGCCCCTTACCCAACTGGGCGTCTCGCTCGGGGCCGCGGGCCATGTCGGTTGGCGGGGACTAGTTATTGGCCGGCGACATCGAAGCCCCGGGCTACCAGGTCTTCCACCGTGCGTTGCTGGGCGCGGTCGAGGGCCTGCGCCACCGTGCCTTCGCCGGCCACCGCCTTGGCAACTTCCTCGGAGATGGCGCTGGAGGCGAAGGCGTAGTTGGGGCCATCCACCCAATTGGTGGCGCGCTTGTCGGCAGCCGCCAAATAGACCTCGTTGACGACTTGACCACCGAAGAACTCCTGAGGCGCAAGCATCTTGGCGGACGCCAACCCGTTGATCGAGTCAGGGAAAACCCCGCCTTGTTCGACCAGGATGTCTTGGGCGGCTGGATCGCTGTTCAACCAGACGGCAAACGCGGCGGCGCCCGGGACGTCTTTGGCGGTGTTGGACACGGCCACCACGGAACCACCTGAGTTGCCGTAGACCTCTGCGGTCCCGTTCAGCGGCATGGGTGCGACGCGCCAGTTGCCGGCGGTGTCGGCTGCGTTTTCTGCGAGGAGCACCGGGAACCAGGCGGCGTGGAGGATGGAGGCGACGCGGCCATCGGCGAAAGCTGACCAATATTCGGGGGTCCAGGTGACCTCGGTGGTGACCAATTCTTCGTCGAGGAGGGTTTGCCACCGATCGGCCACGATCTTGGACGCCTGGTCGTTGACGGACACGACCCACTGGTCTGCCTCAGTGTCGAACCAGGTGCCGCCCGCCTGGGTGATCTCCAGGATCCACTGGGAGATCTCCAGTGGGTCAATGTTGGCGATGGCGATCCCGCGTTCTTTCAGGGTGCGGGCCGCTGCCAGGTAGGCATCCCAGGTCTGGGGGAACTCCAGGCCTGCTTCGGTGAACAGGTCCAGCCGGTACATCACGGCCCCGGGGCCGGTATCTTCGGGGGTCGCATAAACCTTGCCGTCGAAAGTCACGCCAGCCCAACCGCTCGGCGTGAACTGGCTCTGAGCTGCGGACACGTGTGCCGTGATGTCTTGGACGCGGCCCGTGATCACATAATCGGGGAGGTTGTGGGTGGACACCATGACAATGTCCGGTCCTGTGCCGGCATCTAGCAGGGCGTCGATTTTCTGGACATCGTCGCCGGTCATGGAGTGGAAGTTGACTTGGAGGTCGGGGTTTTGATCATTCCAGAGGTCCACGGCGCCCTGCATCCCGGGCACCCATCCCCAGAACTCAAGTTCAACGGTTTCGGTGGTGTTTGGGCTGGTGGCGGCGGGTTCGGTGGGGTCGGGGTCATCGGTGGTGCCGGTGCAGCCCGCGCCGAGGGCTGCGATGGCCAGAGCTGCGATGCCGGCGGCAAGGGTACGGGCGGGACGGTTTGTCTGACTCTTCTTTGAGCGATGGATTTTCATGACACGGCCTTTCTGGTTGGCTCGGGCCGCCGTCGGCTTGCCGGGCGGACGCTACGCCAACTGGAACTTTGCTGGTAATGCCACCCCACGGGATTTGTTCCGTAGAGGAATTAATCAATTGAACCAGGTCGCTGCGGGCGCCGTCAAGGACTCGGTGCTGGCGCGTCTAGCCCTTGGGCCCCGGCAAACCGCGCTCAACCAACTGGTCGACAAACCGTTGAATCGCCACCGCCGCGGCGCCGCGCGCCCACACCTGGTAACCGGAATCATCCACCTGGACATCCAGGGGAGAGGTCCAGCGCCCGCGGGCGCCCGCGATGGCGAGCTGGACCTGGTGGTGGGCGTCATGGAACAGGGCGCCGCCCTCGCCTGCCAGGACAAACTGTGTCTGCGAGGTGACGTTGGCGATCAGCGCGATAAAACGGCCCAGTGCGCGCCCAGAGCGGTCAATCACTTGGCGCGCCCGCAGGTCACCGGAGCGGGCCAGTTCCAGCGACTCTTCATAGGTCAAGGCGCGGCCGACGGCCTGCGACACCTGCCGGGCGATCGCCGTGGTGGTCAGCAGCACGGAGACGCAGCCCCGATGGTGGTGTTCGCAAGTCGGCCCCCCCGGGTCAAGGATCAAATGGTCGCTCAGCCCGGCACCGGAATCCGGTGAACGCACCACCTGGCCGTGGGCCACCAGGCTGTGGCCCACACCCTCTCCGACAGCCACCACCGAGAACCCCGGGACGCCGCGGCGCAGGCCGAACCAGCGCTCGGCCTCCGACAGGGTGATCACGTCGTTTTCGACGCTGACCGGCAGTTTCAGTGTGTCGCGGAGCATCCGGCCCAAGGGCACCCCGTACCAGTCGAGGAAGGGGGCGTGAATCACAACGCCATCGCGCACCACGCCACCCAGTCCCACGCCGACCCCGATGGCCCCGGCCGCGTCAAGCTGGTGGGCCATTTCAGCGATCTGTCCCACCACGCTCTCAACCCTTGTATCGGCCAAGGACCGGACGGCTGACCGCAGCACCGACGCGCGCATGTCTGTGACCACCGCGTCGACCGACGAAGATGTGATCTTGACGCCGAGCACCGTGCCCAGTTCGTGCGAGATGTCGAGACGCTGCGCGGGCCGCCCCACCGGACGGCGCCCTCCCGGCGATTCGGCCACCAGGATGCCGGCTTCCAGCAAAGGCCGAGCCAGCCGCGTCAGGCTGGCCGGCGCGAAACCCAGACGCTCCATCAACGCCGCGCGCGACAACGGCCCGTGGATCAGCACCGTTCGTACCAGCGCCGCTTCACTGATTGATAGCACAAGACAATCTTGCCCCACCCCTGCCCTCCAGCGTCAGGGGCTAGCCCAAACGCGTGGCGATGGTCTCCCGCTGGACGGCGATGGCAGCGCCCAGGCAGCAGAATTCGCAGGCCGGGGACGATGCCGCCGGCCGCCCAGGCCGGGCACGATGCTGCGGGCCGCCCAGGACGGGGACGATGCCGCAGAACGCACACGCCGTGGACGATGCCGCCGGGCGCGTTGGCCGCCCCGGGCGGCGGGTAGGCATTCAGCTAAGTAGGTAATTCCACTAATCCACAGGCTGGGCGGGGCCGGGGAGGCGCCGCAGAGGCGGACACGCCATGATCGGCGGGTTAGTCCTCGACAACCGGAAGGATTCCCATGTTCGAATCAATGTGCCTTTCCCGCAAGACCCACCGCCAGCTAAGCTGCGGAGTCGTGGCGTGGGCGGTCTTAGCTGCGCTGTTGTTGCTGGGTCTGGTCGCCGTGCCGGCGGTCAGCGCCACCGGCCACTCCCGGCCAGGCGTCCTGGGGTATACCAAAGTGTGGCAAGGGGCGGGATCGACCAAGCAGCACGAATGGTGGATCTGGACCAAAACCGCAGCCGAGACGGTCCATGCGGCAATCTCAGATGTCGCGGTGCCGGTCGGGAACGGGAAAACCCCGGCCGTGGCCGTCGAACTGATCAAGCCGGACGGCTCAAGCGGGGGCCAGGCGACCGCAACTGGGGTCGGGGGGAGTACCGCGCTGACCGCCAGCGGCGCAGCCGGGTTGTGGAAGGCCCGGATTAGTGGGGTCAATCAGCTCACACCGGAGGACGGCCACTGGAACTTCACCTATGACCTGTGGGTCCAAGATGGCGGCACGGACAAGCCAGGCCGCGTGTTCGCGGACTTCTTCCATGGCTCGCAGCGCGCGAAACAGAACGATTTCACCATGTACACAGTGGCCGATGACGGCACCATGTTTGAGACCAGTTTCAAGGAATATCGCGGCATTGACTCGATCGTGGCGGCCGACGGACTTGGATTGTTCAAGATCGAGGGTTGTGTGCCGACCGGCGCATCGCGGACCTCGGTCAATCCCGCCGTTTGGCCGGCGGATGAATACACCTTCGGCGCGATCTATCTGGCCGGTCAGGACTCAGCTTGTTACCAGCCGCGCTTCAATCTGTTCCCAGACCAGCCAGACCCCGAGTTGCCGGCCACGGCCCGGCACGGGACTGGCGCGGATGCGGAGACGGTAATGGTATTACCGGTCTACCAGCCGCCGGCCAAACCTGACCCGCAGCTCAAAGCAGACCCGGCCGCCACGGTCACGGCCCCGTTCGCCGGGGCTGGTGGCAGCCTCGGGATCGATGGCTTCAGGGGGCTTTACACCATCACGATCGACGTCAACAACAACGGTTCGACCGCTGACGCAGTAGACCGCATCCTGGAATACCAAAAGATCGTGGCCGCAGGGGATGTGACCTGGACCTGGGACGGCAAAGACGGGACCGGCGCCTATGTGCCGTTGGGGGCCAAACCCAAGATCAGCGTTCAATTGGTCAAAGGCAGCGAGTATTACCAGGTGTTCGGGGATGTCGAAGCGCTCGGCGGCGTCCAGGTCCGCGAACTGAAAGGTTATAACGCGTCCAAAGCGGGTGGTCCGGTCTATTCCATCTTGCACTGGGATGATTCGGCGATCGCGGTCTCGCCCCACCCGGGGCATGACCCGGCTTCACTGTTGGCGCCGGCCGTGATCAAGACACCACCGCAGGGCGTCTCCTCGCAAGGCTATGTTCACGGCTGGCAGGAACTCGGCAACGGCTCCTGGGGCAACGACTCCCTGATCTCGATCGGTACCTATGCGGACCTCGCCGCCGACGCACAATTAGAAGCCGAAGCCGAGATTGTCTACCGCGATCTGACCCTGGTGGCAAAGGCGGGCGTGGTCAACGCGCCGGTGGGCTCAGCCGGGCCCGCCGGAGCCGACCAGCGCACCATTGACTACACGGTGAAGATCAAGAACCAGTCCGGGCCTGACCCGGCCGGGCTGGGGCGGACGGACTTCACGGCGGAGGACGCGGCATCGTTCACCGACACGTTGCCGGCCCACGTCACGGGCTGGACCTACCTGTCCACCACCTACGACCGGGGCTCCAACGCGGCTGCGGCGTCGATGGACGCGCAAGACGGCACGGCCACCTGGCGCGGTCCCCTCAAAGCGGGGGAAACCGCGAGCGTGACCTACCGGGTCACCGTTGTAGCCGGTTTCGAGCCGACGCGGGTCAACCAGGCGGCCATCGTCACCTGTCCGGGTGTCAAACAGGTCGGCAGTGCCACCATTACGACCTTCTGCCCTGGTGGCCCGGTGACCCACGAAGCGCTGTTGCCTGGCCTGAAAATCACCAAATCGGTTGACACCGCCGGTCTGCACAAGACGGGCCACACGGCGTCTTACCAGGTGAAGATCACCAACATTGGCCGGGCGCCTTTTACTACGGCCGACCCGGCTTACGTCTACGACGACTTGTCCAAGGTGTTGGATGATGCCCGCCTGGATGAAGCCTCCCTACAGCCGGCCGCAGCCCAGTGGGACGCCGCGCGCCAGCAGATTACCTGGTCAGGGCCGCTGGCGCCGGGGGCGTCGCAAACGATCTCTTACACGGTCGCCTACCAGGTGGGCGCTGAGGGCGCCGTTTCGGACCTGTTGTTGGAAAATACCGCCTGGATCCGGCCGGTCGACGTGATCGACGCGACACCGGGGGAGCGGGTTTCAACCACGACTCCCGGTTCGGATCTGCACTTCACGAAGGAGGTCGACACGGCTGTCGCGCGCCCGGGGGACGCCGTGACGTACACCATCCGGCTCGACAACACGCGCGGCACCACGCCAGCGCCGGTCGCCTTGGTAGACGAGCTGAGTGGCGTCTTGGACGATGCCGTCTGGCAAGCCGGCCCGGACGTTTCGGCGCCGTCCGTCACGGCCCAGGTCGATGGTTCGCGCCTGGTGTTGGGCGGCAGCGTCGCGGCTGGTGGTAGCGCGTCGGTGGTCTACACGGTGACGGTCGGCGAGAGCGGCGAACGCGGCGACCATGTGCTGCACAATGCGGTGGGGGAGGGCGATAGCCCCCCGAACTGTGCGCCGGGTTCGCTGGCTTGCACGGACACGCCGGTGGCGGACTATGCGATCACTAAGACGGTTGACCGGGAGCGCGCCCAGGCGGGTGAGGTAGTGGAATACACGCTGACGCTGGTCAATCAGGGCGCGGTGGCCGCTCCGGTCAATGAGGTCGACAACCTGGAGGGGGTGTTGGACGATGCCGTGTTGGTCGGCGCCCCGAGCGTCGATCTGCCAGGTGTGACTGCCGAATTCGATCAAGCGTCTAGCCGGCTGCGCCTGGGCGGGACGCTACCCGGTCCCTGGGGCACCCGCGCGACGGTGACGTACCGCCTCAAGGTCCGGCCTGCGGCGCAGCGGGGCGATCACGTGTTGAACAACGTCCTGGCGGCGGCTGTGCCGCCGGGTTGGACATGCCTCGCGGGTGACCCCACCTGCACCGTCACCTTGGTGGATGATTACGCGTTGACCAAGACGGTGGACCGGTTGGTGGTGGTGCCCGGTCAGAGCGTGACTTATACGTTGACGTTGGTCAACACTGGTTCGGTAGATGCCACCGTGGTGGCGGCCGATTCGTTGGCGGGGGTGTTGGATGATGCGGAACTGGTCGGCGAGGTCGCGACGGACCAGCCGGGCTTGGTTGTCCAACTGGTTGGCGATGGTGGGGTGATCGAGATCGTTGGGACCATTCCGGCGCCAGCCGGCACCAGTGCGCACATCACCTACACGGTCCAGGTCAAACCATATGCTGAACGCGGTGATCATATCCTGAACAATGTGGTGGTGACGGATCGGTTCGCACCGCCGGGCGGCGCCTGCGAAGCCGCCGCCCCGTGGTGTACGTCTACGCCGGTCAGGGAGTTGGGCGTCGCCAAGACCGTAGATGTGGAGCGGGTCAAAGTAGGTGAGGCCGCAGCTTTCACCGTGGCGTTCACCAACCTGGGCGGTTGCGAGGTTGTAGTTGCCCACCACGATTTGCTTGGTTGGGTAGTGGACGATGGCGAGTTGCTCAGCGCCCCGATCAGCGATCTGGAGCAGATCAGCGCGGTTTGGGTGCCGGATGACGCCAGGATCGAGATCGCCGGCGCCTTGGCGGTGGGTGAGACCGTGACGATTGTCTACAGCGTCGAAGCTACGGCGCCAACCGATTATTCGTTCAACAACTATGTGGTTGAGGCCGATTCGCTCTATGAGCCGGAGCGGTTCAGACCGACCGTCGCGGGTGCGGCCGGCGGCGAGGCCGCAGACCAGGGACTGGTCGGGAGCCCGCCGGTGTGCGCGCCGGCTGCGGGCATGGTTTGCACGGTCACCCCGATTGACCCTGAGCCTATCGCCGAGTTGCCGTTCACCGGGTCCAACTTTGTCACCCTGGGGTTGGCGGGAGCCGTGCTGGCCGGGTTGGGGGTCTGCCTGGCGCTGGTGCGCCGGCGCGGTCAGACCCGGCGCCGCCCATCCCCGACCTGGTGAGGTCCGGCCGCAGCTGCGGTCTGCCCGGTCCGGTTGTGTTGCTCAGAGCGCAGGTGCGACCGGGCCGCGCAGGCCCTTGACCAGGGACGGGAGGGTTGCTGCCGTGACCAGCGCCATCCCGAACGCAGTGACACCCAGGGGCGCCAGCCAAACCAGCGGGTCGAAACCCAAAGTGGTGGGCCAGGGTGGCGCCCCTGGGACGCGGGCCAATCCCACCCCCACGCACAGCCCAACCAGCACAACGCCGGCGAGGGCCACCGCCGTCGCGGTGGCCGCCAAAATGAACGCCTCAGCGAACCCGGCGACCATGACCTGGCGTGAGGTGGCACCGGACAAACGCAGGATGCGTGACTCGTCCACTCGGCTGCGGGCGGTCGCCAGCACCGTCATGGTTGAACCGGTCATCGCCAGCAACACCGGTACCCCCGCCAAGACCACCCCAGAGACATCACGGGCTTCGACCCAGCCGCGCCCGGCCGGGTCGAGTGCGCTGCGCGCAAAATAGATCGAGATGGACGCACCGGCGATCAAAGCTCCCACCAGGATCACATTGAAGGCCTCCAGCGAGCGTCCTGCCTGGTAGGCGGCCCCCCGGCGGCCCAGGAACAGTGACGGCATGTGCCGTTCGGGAATGAAAAACGTCCAGACTCTGATCAGCCATGGGCAATACACCGGCGCGGTCAGCGCGAAGAACACAGCGAGCGTGGCCGTCATCACAGCGGCGCTGGTCGCGCCCGCGTTAGCGGCCTCAATGGGCCGGTAGTGGAAACTGTCCGTGGCGGGTAGGTAGATGGTTGTGGCGCCAGCCACCAAGGTTGCGATTCCCGTCAGCACACCAGCGCGCGCCCGCCAGCGCGCGCCGCGCCGCGGCCGGAACGGCAACGGCTTGATCGCTTCGATCGGTTCAACCGAGCGGGCGACCTGCGCGCCCCGCGTGGAGGCGATCAACGCTAACCCGAACGCGATCACGCCGGCGCCCACTATGGCATGTGTGTCGGTCCGGCCCACCAGGTCCGCCCGGCCGGAAGACGCCCAGGCGATGAATTGGCTGGCCGCCGGTGCAGATGCCCAACCCACGCCGATCCCTACCAGCGTCGCCACGCCACAGATCACCAAGACCTGCCTGGTGAAGTTGGCGGCTGCGCTAGCCGGGGCCAGGCCCGCGATCGCCAGATAAGCCGTCCGGCGCCGCGTCCGCTGCGCGGCCTGGTAGGTCGCGACCGCAGTTGCGGCTAAAGAGCCGAGGAGAGTGAACGCTAACAGGGTCGCGTCGTATTGGTCCATCAGGCCGAGTTCTTCTTCGGCCAGGGACTCATCGAGCGAGCGCAGCGAGAACACAATGGTCAGCATCGCTCCGGTCAGGCAGATCAGCGGCCCTGCCGCGAGCCACAGCCGCAGGTTGGAACCGAGTTCCCGGAAAGCCAATAGCGGGATCACGGCTCCACCTCACCCCCTCGGCCCGCGCCCCCGGCGGCGTCCGCCGCCGACCCATCCCGGACGCTGCCCGGTGGGGCGGGGGGCGAGGGTGCGGCAGCGGGCGTCGGCGGTGTGGCGCGAACTGCGGGGGCTGGGGGTGGTGGTGCCGCTGGGGAAGGGAGGACGGCATCGGGCGTCGGCGGGGGAGTTGGGGCCGTGGCTCCCTTGGTAGAGCGCTCTAAGCTGGCGAGGATGGTGTAGGCGCTGGGGTGATCCAAGGTGGCGCGCGGGGCGCCGTCGATAATGGTGATGACGCGGTCTGCTCGGGCGGCGAGATGCAGGTCATGGGTGGCAAGCACCACGGCGCAGCCCTTCCGGGTCAGGTTCCCGAGCTGCTCCAATACCGTGTCGGAATCTTCGATTCCGAGGCGACCGGTGGGCTCGTCGGCGAAGACAATCTTCGGGTTCTGAGTCAACACCCGAGCCAACGCGACACGCGCAGCCTGCGGCGGCGTCAACTGGCCAGGCACCTTGTTGGCGATGTCGCGAGCCCCCAACTCCTCCAGCACCCGCAGGGCCAACTCGCGGTTTGACCAGGCAGAACGCGCTGCGAGCAAACCCGGCAGCTCGACGTTTTGCAACGCCGTCAATGACGGCACCAACGGCGGATTGACCATCAACAAGCCAACATCTTCGCGGAGCATCGCGGCGATCGCGGTGCGGGTGGCGCGGCTCAGGTTGGTCTGGAGGAGGACCACCTGTCCCTCGGTGACCGGCTCAAGACCGGCGAGGCAGCGCAGCAGCGTCGACTTGCCGGAACCGGATGGACCAACCAACGCCAACATCTCGCCGGCCCGTAGCGTCAACGACACGCCGCCGAACACATGTAGCGGTTTTTTGGCACCGCGCATCCAAAAGACCTTCGAGATCTTGTGGGCACTGAGCACCGTTCGTCCCTGGTTGGAATCAGCGAGAGGGCTCAAGTTTGTAACGTCCACGCCGTTAAGGTTATAGGGACTGATAGCGTGCCTGCATGGAGCCGTACAGCTTGGCCGATTCGGAACGATTGGTCTTCGAGTCCTCGAAGACCTCCGCCCGCACCGAATTCGAACGGGACCGGGCCAGGGTCCTCCATTCTGCGGCGCTCCGGCGCCTGGGAGCAAAGACCCAGGTCAGGACGCCTTGGCGGCGCGTTGATCACCCGGCCGGGGATGACTTCATCCGCACCCGCCTGACCCATTCGTTGGAGGTGGCGCAAGTGGGGCGCGAACTGGGTAAAGCGCTCGGGTGCGACCCAGAAATTGTTGACACCGCCTGCTTGGCCCATGACTTGGGCCATCCGCCCTTCGGCCACAACGGCGAAGCGGCATTAGCGAAGGTCGCGGACACGGCCGGTGGTTTCGAAGGCAATGCCCAGACTCTGCGGCTGTTGACGTTCCTCGAAGCGAAGGTGTACGGCCCGACGCGCTCCGCCGGCCTGAACCTGACGCGCGCCTCGTTGGACGCCACCATTAAATACCCGTGGCGCCGCAGCGCCGGTCCGGCCGGGAGCGACCCGGCTAAGTTCGGCGTCTACGCCCCGGAGGCGGCGGCCTTCGCTTGGGTCCGCCAGGGTGCGCCCGGCCGGGCGCGCTGCATCGAGGCCCAGGTGATGGACTTGGCGGACGACATCGCCTATTCGGTGCACGATGTCGAAGACGGGATTGTCGGTAGCTCCATACCCCCGGCCGCACTCGCGGCTACCCCGGAGCGCGGCGCCGTTGTGGCCCTGGCCCAGCGCCGTTATGGTGCGCTGGATGCCGGGGATCTCGACGCGGCGGCGCGGCGCCTGTTAGCGCTAACATATTGGCCAGCCGCCTGGGACGGAAGCCACCGCGCCCTGGCCGCCCTGAAAGACATGACCTCCCAGTTGATCGGCCGGTTTGTGCTGGCTGCGACCCGCGCCACTCGGCACGCCTTCGGTTCGGGGCGGCTCACCCGCTATGCGGCGGACCTCGTGGTGCCCCCGGACACGCTGGCCGAGATAGCCGTCCTCAAGGCCCTGGCCGCCCTGTTTGTGATGGAGCCCCGCCTCGCTGATCCGGTGTATGTCAGCCAAAGGATCATCCTGACCGAACTGTTCCAGGCCTTCTTGGCGAGCGCCCCGGACACGTTGGAGGTCCCGTTCCAGCACTGGTATGCCGTGGCCGATGACGCCCCAGCCCGCCTAAGGGTTATCCTCGACCAGGTGGCTTCCCTGACGGATACCTCAGCGGTGCTGGAACACCGGCGCCTGGTAGGCCCCTCCGAAGTCACCGCAGACCTCCTGCCTTGATGCGCCCCGGGAATCCGGTGACAGTGCCTGGTTCTAGACTTAGCGCGTGCCTGGGAGGATTCGACGCGAAGACATTGAAGCGGTCCGCGGCGCTGCCCTGATTGAGCAGGTGGTGGGGGAGCGGGTCAACCTGAAGCGGGCGGGCGTCGGTTCGATGAGCGGGCTGTGCCCATTCCATGACGAGCGGACGGCATCGTTCCATATCCGGCCTCAGCTTGGCCTATGGTTCTGCTTCGGCTGCGGCGAAGGTGGCGACACGATCAAGTTCGTGATGAAGGCCGACGCCTTGAGCTTCACCGAAGCTGTCGAGTACCTGGCGGGACGGTTCGGTGTGACACTGCACTACGAGCAGACCGCCGGGCTGGGCGCTGGGGCGGGCGGCGAAGGCGGCGCCCCGAAACGGGCGCGTCTGCTGGAAGCGAACCGGCTGGCCGCCGAATACTACCTGGAACAACTCGGGACGCCGGCGGCCCGCGCCGGGCGCGACTTCCTGCGGGCCAGACAGTTCGACCGGGTGGTTGCGGACCAATTCGGCGTCGGGTTTGCGCCGCCCGGATGGGATTCGCTGACACGGCATCTGCGCGGTCGCGGCTTTACCGAAGCGGAGTTGGCCGCCGCAGGCCTGACTTCGCCAGGCCGGATGGGGCCGGTGGACCGGTTCAGGGGCCGGTTGATGTGGCCGATCCGGGATCTGACGGGAGCCGTGGTCGGTTTTGGTGCGCGGCGCCTAGATGACACGGACACGCATTCCGGCAAGTACCTCAACACGCCAGAGACTGCCTTGTACCACAAGAGTCAAGTCTTGTACGGCGTTGACCTCGCCAAACCGACGATCGTCGCGAATGCGCGGGTTGTGGTGGTAGAAGGTTATACCGACGTGATGGCGGCGCACTTATCCGGTATCACCGAGGCGGTGGCGACGTGTGGGACAGCGTTCACTGCGGACCACATCAGGGTGGTGCGGCGTTTGCTGGGAGACGTCGGTTCGCCGGCGGCGGGCGTCCAGATGTCCGATGGCGTCAGCGTCGGTGGGAAGGTCGTTTTTACTTTCGACGGGGATGAGTCGGGCCAAAAGGGCGCGCTGAAGGCGTTCGGGGAAGAACAGCGTTTCTATGCCGGGACCTTTGTCGCGGTGGCTCCTAACGGTCAGGATCCGTGCGAACTGTGGGTCTCGCAGGGGCCGGATAGCGTGCGTGATCTGGTTGAATCCGCTGAGCCGATGTTCCGCTGGGCGATCCGCGTGGCCTTGCGCTCGGTGGACTTGGAGACGGCCGAAGGCCGGGTCGCAGCGCTGCGCCGGGCCGCCCCGGTGGTGGCCGGGATCAGGGATGATGCGTTGCGGCGCGACTATACGCGGTTGCTGGCCGGATGGGTTGGCCAAGATGAGGCCCTGGTGCGCCGTGAGGTGTCTGCGGCTGGGCGGGCGCGCCGCGAGGGCGGCGCGCGCGGTCCCCGGCAGGCGGGCGGGTCGGGTGGTCCAGGCGGTCAGGGTGGACCGGGTGGGTTCGGGGGCCCAGGTGGTCAGGGTGGACCGGGTGGGCAGGGTGGACCGGGTGGGTTCGGCGGCCCTGGCGGTCCAGATGGGCCGGGCCCCCGCAGCGCGCCGCGCGCCAATTGGCGCGCCCCAGCCGATTCGGTGGGCCGGTCCGAACACGATGCCCTGGCGGCGGTGCTCCAGTTCCCGGGATTGGCTCCGCCGGAATTCGATGATCTGGCCGGTGATGTGTTCCAGG
>JAITJY010000069.1 GCA_031278675.1 Bifidobacteriaceae bacterium | reverse complement strand
TGCCACTTGCCGGCGTCCCATATTTCGATTCGGTTGTCGAGCAGCGTCACCATGAGATCGCGGTCCAGCGAGGCATATTCCCGCAGTTTGAGCGGGATAGTGACCCGGCCTTGTTTGTCCATATCCTGGGTGACCACCGAATTGAAGAACAGGCGATCGAAGGCGACTGCGGGCATATCCGCCGGCACGCTGAGGCGGATCTTTTCCCGGTATTCGTCGAACTGCGGCCGGGAGAACAATGCAATGCACCGGTCTTGCCCGCGGGTCAGGTAGGTCCCACCGATTTCGAGCGCTGGGCGCGCTTTGGGGGGCACAATCACCCTGTGCTTGTCGTCCAGCTTGACGCTGAAGCCGCCCCAGGCTTCGCTCACATCTGCCCCTCCTTCCCGCGGTCTCGTGGTCGGCTCGTCGAGTTCGCTGGCCTCGTTGGCCTAGCTGGTTAGTGCTCTCGTAGCTGCTCCGGTCTAGGGCTCACCACTTTACTCCACTAATTGGCGATTTTTCACCGATTTTGGCCCTAGAGCCGGATTTTTGAGACAACAGCCCAGGTCACACGGGGAGAGGAATGGAGAGACTTTTTCCGATGCCGTCTCAGCATGAGGACACAGCGGGCCGAAGGAGCGCCTGCGGGCAAGAATGAACGCCAAGCGCGCCAAGCGCGGCGGGCGATGTGAACAAGCCAGCCAACGCGGGCGGGCAGCGTGGGCGGCCGGACGGCAGGCGTGCGGGCGGACGGTAGGGCGGCGGGCAGGCGACGCGGCGGCATCAGGCAGGCGATGCGGGCACAACGCTGGCGGCAACCGCGCAGGCGATGCAGCGGCAGCAGGCGGACGGCGCGGCGGCAACGGTCAGGCGATGCGGGCATTACGTGGGCGGGCACCACACGGGCGACAACCGCGCAGACGATGCGGCGGCATCGGGCGGGCAGGAAAAGGCTCGCAGACGGGAGGGCGGCGGGGGCGGCGCCGAACGGTTAGATTATGCCGTCGCCGTCGATCCGCTTCTCGAAACGGTCTGACAAACCCGGTTTGCGGGGCTTCTTGGGGCGGCCGGGCGCCGGGGGGCTCGGAGCGGGCAGGGCCTTAGGTTTGGTGAGCGCGAAATATGCGCCGAAGAACATTGCCAAGAAGCCGGCCAAGGAAACCCAAAGCTGGGAGATCGCCACGCCCAGAATCAACAAGGCGAGACCCATCACCACGCCGAACGCTCCGAGCGCGATCCGCCCTCTGCGGGGCGCGCCACCCGTCGCCAAACGGGTCCCCACCTCCGGGTCCTCGGAGGCGAGTTGAGCTTCGAGTTGGTCCAGGACGCGCTGCTCATACTCAGACAGTGGCATGCTTTCACCTCCCAGTATCAATCAGAGCTAAACCAATCATACTGACCTGGACGAGCCCTGAAGTACACCTTCCGCTACCGGATTAATGAGCCAGGAGTCAAGGATGAGCCCCCGAACCGGCGGCGCACCTGGTCGCGAACGCGGTCAAGTTCTGCCGAATCATTATGGTCCTGACCGAAGGCGAGTTGCACGGGGGCGCCGGACCGTCTCACCAGGTTTTCTAGACGCACCCCCGCGAGACGGACCGGGCCGTTCCCGGCCACGGCGGCCACCAGGCGCAGGGCCAAGGCCGTGATCTGTTTGGTTGAATCCGTCGGGGCAGGCAAGGTGCGTGAACGGTTGGACGTCTTGAAATCAGCAGTCCTCAGTTTGATCCCAACGGTGCGGCACAACAACCCGGCTTCCCGCAGCCGCCACGCGGTCTTGTCCGCCAGCGCGATCACCGCCCGCCGCAATTCCTCGCTGCTGCGGGGCAGGTCACGCTCGAAGGTTGTCTCAGCGCTGATCGACTTCTCTTCGTGTTCCGGCACAACCGGCGCGTCGTCAATGCCGCGGGCGAGCGCCAACAAATGGCCGGCCAACTGGGGTCCCAGGGCATGCGTCACTGCGGGATCGGGCAAATCTGCCAGGTCGCCGACGCTGATCACGCCCAGCGACGCCAGCGCCGCACCCGCAGCGGGCCCAACCCCCCACAGCACGTCAACTGGCAGCGGCCGCAGGAACGCCAGAGTTTCACCGGCCGGCACCTCGACCACCCCATTCGGTTTCGCCTGCTCGGACGCAATCTTCGCGACCGACTTGGACCGCCCAATCCCCGCCGATGCCGTGATCGCGAACCGCTCAACGATCTCCGCCCGGATTTGTTCGGCAATGGTGCGCGCCGGGCCCAACCGGCGCAAGGAACCGGTCACATCAAGGAAGGCCTCATCGACCGAAACGGTTTCTACCAGCGGCGTTACATCACGCAGGAGCGCCATCACGCCGCGTGAGACCGCGCTATACGCCTCGCGGTGCGGCGGGATGAAGACCGCCCCCGGCGCCGCGCGCCGTGCCCGCGCGATAGGCATCCCCGCATGCACACCGAACGCACGAGCTTCATAGGTCGCCGCCACCACCACCCCGCGTTCGCTGGCGCCCGCCACCACCACGGGCTTGCCCCGCAGGTCAGGGCGGCTCACCAGTTCGACCGAGGCAAAGAACGCGTCCATATCAACATGCATAATGACGCGATCCATCCCGCCATTATGGCCCGCCACACGTCATGATGGAGGGGTGATCCGCCACCAGCCGCCGTTACCCACGGAACCTTTCGCGATTGACCACGGCACGGCGTTCTTCCTTGAAGCCGGCGATTCGGTCACCTTGTACATCAACGGTGTGCCCTCGTCGCAGTGGTCAATGAGCGACCCAGCCGAACTCGATTTCGAGTACATGCGCTGGATCATGGCCACGATTGAGACCACCTTCACCCCGGATGCCCCCCTCCGCGCGCTGCATTTGGGGGCGGCGGCGTGCGCACTGCCACACGCCATCGTGCGCCGGTTTCCCTATTCCCGCCACCTCGCCGTGGAGCTTGACGCGGCCCTCGCTGCGGCCGTACGCCGCTATGTTGCGTTGCCGCGTGCCCCAGTTTTGCGGATACGGGTGGACGATGCCGCTCGGACACTTCGCGCTCGCCCCCCGGCTTCGCATCATCTCATTGTCCGAGATGCTTTCGACGATGGGCCGGCCACCCCACCCGAGTTGCGGGATGATCAGGCGGCGCGGGCGGCCGCCGCTGCGCTGCGCCCGGATGGGCTGTTCGTGGCGAATTGTGCGGATACGCCTGGGCTGCCGCTCTCGCGGGATGACCTCAGGACGTTGGCGACACATTTTGCCTATGTGGGGTTCATCACCGAGCCGGCGCAACTGCATGGGCGGCGCCGCGGGAATGTGGTCTTGCTGGCGCGCCATACGCCGTTGACGCAGGTCCAAGAAGACCGGCTTGCTCACCGGCTGCGTGTCGCGGCGTTCCCGACACGCCTCATTGCGGGGCCCGAGGCCCTGAGCTGGGCGGGATGCACCGCGCCAGGCGAGCCAGCGTGACCGCGTTCCGGGTCGCACCCCCCTGCTACGGGAACCAGACAACCATCCCGCGCGACCGCGTTCCGGGTCGCACCCCCCTGCTACAGGAACCTGACAACCATCTCGCGCGCCACCAATTCCGGGTCGCACCCCCGGCTACGGGAACCAGATAGCGATCTCGCGCGCCACCAATTCCGGCGCGCCACCCCCCGGCTACGGGAACCAGATAGCGATCTCGCGCGCGGCTGAGGCCGGCGAATCGGAGGCGTGGACAATGTTCAAGATCTCGCCGGTGCCCCAGTCGCGGCCGAAGTCGCCGCGGATGGTGCCCGGGGCGGCCTTGACCGGGTCGGTGGCGCCCGCCATGGTCCTAAAAGCGGTGATGACCTGGGCGCCTTCCAACACTAGGGCCACGATCGGGCCTGACATCATGTACTCCACCAGCGCTGGGTAGAACGGCTTCGCGGCGTGCTCCGCATAGTGTTCAGCCAACAACTCAGGCGTGGCGCGGCGCAGTTCCAGGCGCGCGATCCGATAACCGCGCGCTTCAGCGCGGGCTAGAACCTGGCCCACCAACCCACGCTCCACGCCGTCAGGTTTTACCAGAACCAGCACTTGCTCACTGTTAGACATGCCCTGAGCTTACCCGGATGCCTCAAGGCGGGGGCGGTGCTTGAACAAATGGGCGGCCCCGCTGGTCGGCTCACCAGAGCCGCCCAGCGGGGCCGGGAAAGAATCCAACGGGTCAGGCGCTAGAGCGGCCTGACGTTCTCGGCTTGAGGCCCCTTCTGGGAGTCCACCACGTCGAACTCGACGCGTTGGTCCTTGTCAAGGGTCTTGAAACCATCCGACTGGATTTGTGAATAATGGACGAACAGGTCCCGGCCGCCGCCATCTGGGGCGATGAAACCGTAACCCTTTTCAGGAGTGAAAAACTTCACTACTCCTGTAGCCATATGAAACTACTTTCCTTCCGGGGACAAGGGCCCGGCCGGTTGCCGGGCCGCCTTACACTGCCGATCCATGAGGCCATCTGGTCCCCGGACAGGCACCCGCCGAACTACGGCGCAAGGCCCCAGCTCGTCAGTGTTTACGCTGGTCAGCGCGAGGCGCGGGTCGGCGAAGACACTGTGGGCAAACAGCCGCTTCGATCATTTTTGGCCAGCCCTAAAGCTGGCCGCAAAGATCGCGTGAAACCGCTGCTCCGAAGAGTCTGGCACGAATCGGATCATTCGGTAAAGGGAGGGGCCTCATCGTTTCCAATTTCGCCCGCCAGGAACCGTTGGAACTCGGCAGCCAATTCGTCCCCGCTCGGCAGCCGTTCCGACGTGAGTTCGCCCCCGGGGGCGCGAACCGCCTCCGAATCATGTTTCTCTTCCATCTTGGCGATCGCGGCCGCGAGTTCCGGTTGCTCCTGGACCTGTTTGTCCAGTTGGCCGCGCTGAATCAGGGCGGCTTCCTCGATCCCGCTGAGGTCAAAATCCAGCCCGGCGGCATGCCCGATGGCGCGCATCAGGTGGGCAGTCCCGATCGGTGACGGCATCTGGGCCAAGTAGTGCGGGACGTGGACCGTGTAGGTCCTCGCATCGCGACCAATTTCCCGCAGCTTCAGTTCTGTCAGCGCCATCGCGCTGCCCGGCAACTGGATCTTTGCGGTGGGCGATCCGGCGACCCGCGCGACCAGTTCACTGCTTTCGTCCGGTCCGGTCACCTTCCATTCGCGGGTGTGCGGCGCAGCAGACGGCATGCCGTGCATGCCGATCGCCAGCGACACATCGAAGGTCTCGGCGACCTCGGCGACCGCCTCAACGAAAGCCTCCCAACGGATGTCAGGCTCGGGGCCGTACATCAAGAGGAAAGGTGACCCGGCGGCATCGTGCACCAAGTCGATCCCAAGCGATGGCTGATGGTAATCGCTCCAGCCGCCTGCGCCGAAAGTCATGGGGGGGCGCCGCGAACGGTAGTCCAACAACTCGTCGGTGTTGAAGGTGACGAGCCGCTCCGTGTCATCGCGTCCTACCAGGTCACCGATGGCGAGGCCAGCAGCGACGCCGGTGTCGACAAAGCCGTCGAAGGCGTAAAGCATGACCGGCGCAACGCCTGCGGCCTCTAAGCGGGCGGCGGCGTCGGGGTTGATTGTGTAAAGCGTTTCCATAGATTTCCCCCTGTTATGGTGATTGCGCTTCTAGTTGAACGCACATCAGCCGGGGTCTATTCCCATACCTAGGGTAGACTAGATTGCTCGTTTTGGGGCCGCCACCCGGCGCATCCCAGCGAGCTTGCAGGCACCGTCCTATCTGGAAGGACCACACCGCTTGACCCACGAGAATTCGCCAATCGCCGCGGAGCAAACCTACCTTGACCGCCTCTACCAGCGCCTCGACACCTTACGTCAGGCCGCGCGGAGCCGTCTCGCGTCCATCCGCACCTCACGCGCGGGCGGGTCGCCCCAAAACCAGTCGGAACGCGACGCGTTCGCGGCGCTGCACTCAGACCGGCTCGCCCAACTCGAATCCGTCGAAGAGCGGTTGGTGTTCGGCGCCATCACAATGGATGATTCTGATGTCAGGCACATCGGCCGCCTCGGCCTCCAAGATGAAGACCTCCGGCCGCTCCTGACGGACTGGCGCGCTCCAGCGGCAGAGCCGTTCTACCAGGCCACACCCGCGCGGCGGATGGGAGTGGCCCGGCGCCGTCACATCACCACCGCCGGGCGGCGCGTCACAGCCGTCGAGGATGAACTGCTAGACGTCGAGGCGGCCGCCGGCCTGGCCACCACGGAGCCGCTCGAACTGACCGGTGAAGGCGCTCTGATGGCGGCGCTGGCCGCCGGACGCACTGGACGGATGAACGACATAGTAGCCACCATCCAGGCCGAACAGGACCGGATTATCCGGTCCTCGTTGACTCCGCCGCTGGTGGTCCAAGGCGGCCCGGGCACAGGCAAAACAGCGGTCGCTCTGCACCGTGCGGCCTACCTGCTCTACACCTACCGGGAGCGGTTGGCGTCATCGGGCGTCTTGATCGTGGGTCCCACCAACGTGTTCTTGCGCTATATCGACCGCGTGTTGCCCTCCCTCGGTGAGACCGGCGTGGTCGCCACCACCATGGCTGACCTGCTCCCGGGCTTCACCGCGACGGGCGTGGACCGGCCCGAAGTCGCGGCACTGAAGGGGCGGGCCGCGATGGCCCGGGTGATTGCGCGCGCCGTCAAGGAACGCCAGCGCCTGCCGCGCCGCGATATTTCGCTACCCGTGTTGGGCCGCGAGTTGGTGCTGCGACGCAGCGACGTGGTGGCGGCCCGGTCCGCCGCGCGGGCCTCCGGCAAACCATACAACCAGGCCAGGGCCGTTTTTGTGCGGCACATCTTAGACCGGTTGGCGGAACAGTACGCCGCCGGCAGCGCCGCACAGACCGCCGGGCGGGAGGAATCCGCCGTGAACGCCACCGACCTCGACGAGGTCCGCGAAGACCTCCGCTCCGCCCGCGACGTGCGCATCGCGATCAACCTCTGCTGGATGCCCATGACGCCCACGCAGTTGCTCGCCGACCTCTACGCCCAGCCACACATCATGGCCTATGCGGCCCCCAAGCTGACCGACGCCGAACGAGCGGCCCTGGCGCGGCCGGTCGGCTCGAAGTGGACGGCATCGGACGTGCCGTTGTTGGATGAGGCGGCGGAACTGCTCGGGGAGGACGATGCCGCGCGGGCAGCCGAGCAGCGCCATGC
>JAITJY010000438.1 GCA_031278675.1 Bifidobacteriaceae bacterium | reverse complement strand
GGCGGCGGCGGGCTGGACGTCGATGAGCTGCCTGATTGGGCGCGGACGGCATCGGGCGGGGGAGGCGGCGGCGGGCTGGACGTCGATGAGCTGCCTGATTGGGCGCGGATTGCGCTGGGGGCCCGCGAACTGGAGAACTACCACGGGCAGATCACCCGGGCAATCAAACAACTGAAGGCGTGGGTC
Source organism: Bifidobacteriaceae bacterium (assembly GCA_031278675.1). Lineage (GTDB taxonomy): Bacteria > Actinomycetota > Actinomycetes > Actinomycetales > WQXJ01 > JAIRTF01. The sequence goes on along the minus strand of JAITJY010000438.1, from coordinate 3,604 downwards.
AAGGATCGCTGGCGGCTGGTGTTGACCACCGAGGGGGCGGGGCCGGCGAAACGGCTGGTCGAGCGGCTCGGGGGCGAGGGCGTCCCGGCGAAACTGGTCCAGGACCTGGACGGGGACATGACGCCGGGGGTGGTGGCGGTCACCACGGCATCAGGCCGGGGCTTTACGGTGCCGGACCTGAAGCTGGCGGTGGTCAGCGAGCGGGACCTGACGGGGCGCGGCGGCGTGACCACCCGGGATATGCGGCGGATGCCGTCGCGGCGCAAGGCGATGGTCGATCCGTTGCAGCTGCGGGCGGGTGACCTGGTGGTCCATGAACAGCACGGGGTGGGCCGTTTCCAAGAAATGGTCAGCCGGACCATTGGGGTCGGTGACGCGGCGGCAACGCGCGAATATTTGGTGATCGAATATGCGGCATCGAAACGCGGCCAGCCGGGCGACCGGCTCTATGTGCCGACGGATTCGTTGGATCAGGTTACACGCTATGTCGGGGGCGAAAACCCGGCGCTGAATAAACTCGGGGGCGGGGATTGGTCAAAGACCAAAGCGCGGGCGCGGCGCGCGGTGGGTCAAATGGCGGAGGAATTAGTGCGTCTTTACGCTGCGCGGATGGCGACCAAAGGATTCGCGTTTGGGCCGGACACGCCGTGGCAGCGGGAGTTAGAAGATGCATTCGACTACGTGGAAACCCCGGACCAGTTGACCACCATTGATGAGGTCAAGGCGGATATGGAAAAGCCAGCGCCGATGGACCGGTTGATCTGCGGCGATGTCGGCTACGGCAAGACCGAAGTGGCGGTGCGCGCCGCGTTCAAAGCGGTGCAGGACAACAAACAGGTGGCGGTGTTAGCGCCAACAACGTTGTTGGTCAGACAGCATTTTGACACTTTTGTGGATCGCTATGCGCCGTTCGGTGTGGCGGTGCGGGCGTTGTCGCGTTTCCAGCGCCCCAAGGAGGCGCGGGCCACCAAGGAGGACTTGGCGGCGGGCAAGGTGGATGTGGTGATTGGGACGCACGCGCTGCTCACCGGCGATGTGCGGTTCAAGGACCTGGGTTTGGTGGTGGTTGATGAGGAACAGCGTTTTGGGGTGGAGCACAAGGAAACATTGAAGGCGCAGCGCCCCGATGTGGATGTGTTGTCGATGTCGGCGACCCCTATTCCGCGCACGTTGGAGATGGCGGTCAGTGGTATTCGTGAAATGTCCACGTTGACCACTCCACCAGAAGAACGCCATCCGGTGCTGACCTTTGTGGGCGGCGCGACGCCCGGTCTGATTGCGGCTGCGATCCGCCGCGAACTGTTGCGCGAAGGTCAGGTGTTCTATGTCCATAACCGTGTCCAAACGATTGACCGGGTGGCTGGTGGACTCACCGAATTGGTGCCCGAGGCTCGTATTGCGCTGGCTCACGGCAAAATGCATGAACGCCAACTTGAACAGGTGATGATTGATTTCTGGGAGAAACGGTTCGATGTGCTGGTTTGCACCACGATCATTGAGACGGGCCTGGACATTGCGAATGCCAATACTTTGATCGTGGATGATTCGGACCGGTTTGGTTTGTCTCAGTTGCATCAACTCCGCGGCCGGGTGGGCCGCGGCAAGGAGCGGGCGTATGCCTATTTCTTGTATCCGCCGGGGAAGGTTTTGACGGAGACGGCCCATGACCGGCTGTCGACTATCGCATCGCAATCCGAACTGGGGGCGGGCATGCGTGTCGCTTTGAAGGATTTGGAGATCCGCGGGGCGGGCAATCTGCTGGGCGGGGAGCAATCGGGTCACATCGCCGGTGTGGGGTTCGATTTGTATCTGCGGATGGTGGGTGAGGCGGTCGCGGCGGCGAAGGGTGACACCACGGCGCCGCCGCCGGAGGTTCAGGTGGAATTGCCGGTCAATGCGTACATTCCGGAGCGGTATGTGGCCGGTGAGAGGCTCCGTTTGGAGGCTTACACCAAGCTGTCTGGCGCCGCCTCCGATCAGGAACTGCGGGCTGTGGCCGACGAACTGACGGATCGGTATGGCCCAATTCCTGATGAAGTTGATGGCCTGTTTGAGGTGGCGCGCCTCCGGCTCGAAGCCAGAGCCGCAGGTTTGACTCAGATTGCGGCCCAGGGACAGTACATCAAGTTGTCCCCGATCGAGATCAACGAGTGGCGCCAGGTCTGGTTGAACCGCCTGGTCAAGGGCGCAATCATCAAACCGGCGACCCGGATTGTCCTGATCCCCATCCCGCGGGGCACCCGCCTCGGCGCGGCCGCGATGAGCGGTGTTGACCTAATCAAATGGCTCCGCGAACTGCTAGCTGAACTAATGTCCCACGCGAACGCGTGACTTGGGCCATTCGATCGCAGATTCCTTTATCGGTGCGCGTTTGCGTTGGGCCGCGCTTCCCGTAGGATTAGCGGAGCAATTGGCTCACCAGCCGTTCGGTTGGGCGTTGGCCGGTCCGCTGTGCCCCCGGCGCTGGCGGCGCCGCGCGCAGTGTCAAACTCCGCGCAGTCGAAGCAATTTGGGTACGGGACTGGGACACCGCCGCGTCACTAGGCGGGGCGGCCGGCGGGCGGTGTGTGCCTAAGGGAGGGAAAGTGTTGTGGCTCTGAAAAGCTGGTCGCACAGAGCAGTCGCGGGTTTGGCTGCGGGAATGCTCGGACTTGGTGCGCTGGCCGGTTGCGGCGCCCAGCCTGGCGTGGCGGCGGTGGTAGATGGCGAGGTCATTACCCAGGAGGAGTTGAGCGCCGTCGCGGCACAGTACAACCGGGGGGTGGCGTTGACCGGCAACGCCTGGCAGCCGAGCGAAGCCGATACGTTGGCGATTATGCTGTCAAACGCGTACGCCCGCGCTGTGTTGGCGGGGACGGGTAATGCAGAGTTGATCGAGGCCGCCCGGCCCGTCACAGTGGGAGAGTTCGCCCAGCTAGTCGACGAGCAGATCACTGATGCCGAGACGGCGGAGGCATTGAAGGCCGAAATGACAAATCCCGTGGCTATCGATGTGCTGTTGCTTTGGGCGCCGAGCGTGCTGATGACCGCTCAGCAGGAGGGCTTTGTCGAAGCGGAGTTCGACGAGTCCGCGCTTGATCTGGCCATCAACCCGCGTTATGGGTCGCTGGATTACACGAACATCACAATGGTGGCGCCCGTTTATCCGTGGGATCTTTCGCCACCGGTCGCTGAGTCAACAACTGATGTCTTGGGGGAGATTGCTCAGTGAGTTCAGGCCCGTCCGCGCCCGCGCTAACGGTTGATACCGGCGATTTGCCCGCCGTCAGCCGCAGTGGGGTCGACTCGGTGGCGCTGTTGGTTCAGACCATGCGTCTCTTGCGGGCGCCTGGGGGCTGTCCCTGGGACGCCCGCCAGACCCATGCGACGCTGGTGCCTTACCTGTTGGAAGAGGCCTATGAGTTGGTTGAGGCCATTGAGACCGGTGATCGGTTGGACCTGCGTGAAGAGTTGGGTGATGTGCTGCTTCAGGTGGTTTTCCACGCGCAGATTGGCCAGGAGCATCCCACTGATCCGTTCGACTTGGATGATTTGGCGCGCGGTGTGGTCGACAAGTTGATCCGTCGGCATCCGCACGTGTTCACAGCCGGTTCGTCCGAACAAA
>JAITJY010000415.1 GCA_031278675.1 Bifidobacteriaceae bacterium | reverse complement strand
GACCGCCACCGAACCAGCACCATTGCCGACCCGCCGAGGCCGGGGCACATCCACTCCCGGGATCACCCAACCATCCTGGTCGCCTGCACAGTGCGGGAGACCGGGTTCATCCTCAGCGGCCAGTGGGCTCTCCCCGCCACCAACATGCGGCGGCCGGGCCACATCCACTCCCGGGACCACCCAAGCGGGGGCCTCAGCGGGGGTGGCGTCAGGCCCGGATTCGGGGGCCGTACCACTCGGGTTACAGGGGATGAACACACCTCCATCTTACACCGACGACCGTTCGACCACAAGCTTTTGTAGCTCAATTGTTATAAACCAAACCGAGCCACCCACCACACCCCCAAACCGGCCCCGAAAACACCCCAAACCAACCCGCCGGTAGGGGGAGGAGATCCAGATCCAGATCAATCAGATTATGCGTCCGCTGCGGGTGAACAGACTAGGCGCTGCGCTATCAGTAGGCTCTAGCTTCATGGCGAAGCTCTTCACACCAATTCAGATCGGCCCTATCACGGCGAAAAACCGCCTTTGGGTTTCACCGATGTGCCAGTATTCAGCCACCGGTCAGGCCGGCCGCGCTGAGGCGTGGCATCTGGTGCATTATGGGGCGCTAGCGGCCGGCGGAGCCGGCCTGGTCATGGTTGAAGCCACCGGTGTGGTCCCGCACGGGCGCATCACCCCGTGGGATTTGGGGCTGTGGGATGACGCGCAGATTCCCGGCCTGGCCGCAGTCGCCGACTTCATCAAGGCTCAAGGCGCCGTCCCCGCGATCCAGTTAGGGCACGCCGGCGGCAAAGCCTCGACCAACAAGCTGTGGCTCGGCGGCGGGTATGTGCCGCCGGAAGAAGGTGGCTTTGCGGCGGACGCGGCATCGGCCATTGCGTTTCCCGGCTTGCCTGTGCCGCACGAACTGACCGAAGCCGAAGTCGGCGGGGTAGTGCAAGCGTTCGCCGATGCCGCCCGTCGCGCCCACGACGCAGGGTTCGAGGCCATCGAAGTGCACGCAGCACACGGTTTTCTGCTACATCAGTTCCTATCGCCGCTGTCGAATTCCCGGTCAGACCGTTTCGGCGGGTCCCTGGAAAACCGGTGCCGGTTGGTGCTGGAGGTGCTCGCTGCGGTGCGCTGCGCGATCGGGGAGTCGGTTGCGCTGGTGTTGCGCGTCTCGGCGACCGATTGGGTCGATCCCGGCTGGGACCTGGAGCAGACCACACAGCTCGCTGCGTGGGCGCAACAGGTCGGTCTCGACCATTTGGATGTGTCCAGCGGCGGAGTGGTTGCTGACGCCAAGATCCCCGTCGGACCGGCCTACCAGGCGCCCTTCGCCGCGAAGATTGCGCAGGCCACAGGCCTGTCGGTCAATTCGGTCGGCGTGATCGACACCGCACCGCTGGCCGAATCCTTGGTGGCCGAAGGCGGCCTGGACACCGTGATGCTGGGCCGACCGCTGCTGCGCGATCCGCACACGCCAATTGTGTGGGCAACCGAACTCGGCGAAGACCCCGCCGCCTGGTCGCCCCCGCAATACTCCATGGCAGCTTGGCGCCGCTACCACCCGGCAATCCGATAACCCGTCAACTGGTTTCGATTTCGTCAATCACCGTCCCTCCCAGCATCTCAATTATCAACGGAACGCCCGTCAATGCCCGGACTCCTGCGTCCGGGTCATCCGGAGACGGTTCGTCGAGTTCCTCATCTGCGGGATCACCCGGCGGCGCGGCCGATGGCGTCCCCGAAGCAGGCCTTAGCAGTTGCGGCGCGGAAACTGGCCCGGCGCCTTGAGGAGCCGTCGGCGAAGCCGACCCGGTCGGTTGCGGCGCTGAAACCGACCGCGCGGATTGAGAGCCCGCCGACGAAGCCGCCCTCGCCGATTGCGCCACCGGACCGGGCGCGGCAGGCTGCGGCGCAGGCGCGGCCGATGGCGGCGGGGAAACAGGTTGGACCGGTTGGGGTGCCGGAGTGGACGCGGGCGCTTGAGGTTCCCGCGCGGGCGGTTGGGGGGCAGCGGCCGACGGCGCTGATTGCGGCGCGGGTGCGGGTTGGGCTGCTGGCCGCGCTGATTGCGGCCCAGGGACAGGTTGGGCCGATGGCGCTGATTGCGGCGCGGGTGCAGGTTGGGCCGATGGCGGCCCAGGTGCGGCGACCGGCGGGCGGGGGGCGTCGCCCGCCGAGATTCTGACGTTGACCCGCCGTCCCAGGACGCGGCTGGCTGCTTCTTCGAGTGCGCCCTGGAACCGGTTAGCGAATGCCCTGGCGAGGTCCGCCGAGTGGAAGACCACATGCCACGCATCCCCTGAGGCGCTAGCCGACGCGCCATCTTGGTGAAGCATCGCATAGGCCGTCACCGACAGACCCCGCACAGCCTGCAGGATCTGCTCCCATTGGGCCGCCGAGTCCTCAGCACCAGGTACCGCCGCCGAAGCGAACGCGCCCTGCCCCGGAGCGGCGCCAGGAGCAACGGTTGCGCCCTGGCCGGGGGATGCGCCCCGCTCGGGGGATGTGCCCTGCCCGGGGGATGCGCCTTGCGGCGCCACGGCGCCCCGAGCGCCGTCGGCAGTCCTAGCGCCATCAGGGCTATCAGCGCCATTGGCACCAATCAGGACGCTCGGAGCCGTTGCGCCCTGGGGCACAGCCGAAGCCGGTGACTGGCCAGGCGCCGTCGGGGCGGCTGGACCACTCGGACGCTGCGCACCGCCCCCGGTGCCCGGCTGCGGTCGCGCAGCACTCGGGGCGGGCGCGGCCGGTTCGTCCCAATCGACAAAGGGTCGGCGCGGAGCGCCGGCCACCGGTTCGCCGCCCACTATCCCGGCTTGACCTCCGGGCGCGCTCGGCCCCGCCGGGGCACCAGCAACCGGCCGCCCAGCACCGCCACCGGCACCAAGCCGCCCAGCACCGCCGCCGACATCAGGCCGCGCCGCAGCGGCGGCGACTCCGGGGCCGGGGTCAGCCGCGAGGCTTGGGGCCAGGGCGGGTGACGCCGCAGGCCTGGCCGCCAGCAATGCCCGAGCAGCCAACAGTTCAAGCTGCAAACGAGGCGAAGTGGCGCCGGTCATGGTGGCCAAACCGGCGGAGACGACATCGGCCACTGCGGTCAGGGCAGGCAACCCGAACTGGGCCGCCTCGGCGCCGATAGCCTGGACTGCACGCTCGGGCACGCCCCGGACCGCTGCTGCGGCGGTGGGGCCGGCGGCCGCCAACAAGATCATGTCCCGGAGCCGCTCCAACAGGTCCTCAGCGAAGCGATGCGGCTCCAAACCGGATTCGACCACGGATTCGACCACGGCAAACATGGCGGCGCCATCGCCCTGGTGGAGCGCAGCCACCATGCGGGCAATCAAGGCGTCCGGAGTGAACCCGAGCAGGGCAGCAGTGTGCTCATAGGTGACATGGTTGCCGGCGGAACCGCCGATCAACTGGTCGAGCACAGATTCGGTGTCCCGGACAGACCCGCCCCCGGACCGCACCACCAAGGGCATGACATCCGGGTCCACGGTGATTCCCTCCCGCGCGGCGAGGTCCTCCATATAACTGGTCAAGGTGCCCGGCGGCACCAAGCGGAACGGATAATGATGGGAACGCGAACGGATGGTCGCCAGCACCTTACCCGGCTCGGTGGTGGCAAAGATGAACTTCACATGCGGCGGCGGTTCTTCGACAATTTTGAGCAGCGCGTTGAACCCCTCACGTGAGACCATGTGGGCCTCATCCAGGATAAACACCTTGTAGCGGTCCCGCGCGGGCGCGTAGGCGGCTTTCTCGCGCAGGTCCCGCGTGTCGTCAACGCCGCCGTGTGACGCGGCGTCGATCTCCTCTACGTCCAATGAACCGCTGCCGCCCCGCCCTAACTCCCGGCACGAGGCACACTGCCCGCACGGCTCCGGCGTAGGCCCCTGTGCGCAGTTCAAACAGCGAGCCAAAATCCGCGCGCAAGTGGTTTTGCCGCAGCCCCGCGGCCCCGAAAACAGGTACGCATGAGACACCCGCCCCGTCCGCAACGCTTGCATCAAAGGCTCAGTGACGTGCTCCTGCCCAATCACTTCCAAGAACGTCTCGGGACGGTAGCGGCGGTACAAAGCTTGATTCACACCCACGAGCCTACGGCGCCGCACTGACACCTTTCCAGCCTGCGGGTTTCCCCGATTTCAGTTTCGCCACCCACGAACAGTCCGATGCCGTGCCCCGCACCCCCAGCCCAGTGCCGCGCCCCGCACCCCCAGCCCAGTACCGTCCCCCGCACCCCCAGTCCGATGCCGCGCCCCTCCGCCGCCGGGACCCTCCGGCAGGGCCTTGAGCAAAGTCGGCCCGCGCCTGGCGCTGTCTGCGGCGTCGAGTGTTTCAATTTATCTCCCGTCCGGTGGCGAGTGTTTCAATTTATCTCCAGCCCAACCAAGCCCAAGTCTCTGACCTGCGGCGATGCTGAGGGCCGGAGATAAATTGAAACACTCGACGAAATCCAGGAGATAAATTGAAACACTCGCGGCCCCAAGCCGACGAGTTGGCACGCTCGGCGAGCCCAGCGCGGCTCCAAACCGCGTCGAGTGTTTCAATTTATCTCCTGGTCAGCGCCCAGGGGCAGATTTCATTCCGGGTCTTGTCCTGGTCCGCCCTGGTCCCCGCTGAACACGAGTCGCGAATC
>JAITJY010000374.1 GCA_031278675.1 Bifidobacteriaceae bacterium | reverse complement strand
CGGGCCGCCGACCTCGCCCAACAGATCAAGACCAACCAGACGGCCATCGTCAGCCTGATCCGGCAGACCAAAGCCGCGCCCCTCCTAGACAAGACCGGCATCGGGCCGATCATCGCCGCCACCATGCTCATCGCCTGGTCACACCCCGGCCGCGTCCGCACCGAAGCCGCGTTCGCCGCCATCGCGGGAGTCAGCCCGTTGCCCGCGTCCAGCGGCAACACCATCCGGCACCGGCTCAACCGCGGAGGCGACCGGCGTCTCAACCACGCCCTCCACATGGCCGTCATCACCCGCATGGCCCACGACCCCGAAACCAGGGCCTACGTCGCCAAACGCCAAGCAGAAGGACACACCACCCGTGAAATCCGGCGCATCCTCAAACGCTACCTATGCCGGCAGATCTACCGAACGCTCAACAACCTCCACGCCCAGCCGACCACAGCTGCTGTGAACGAAACGCGCTGACCAGCGCTTTTCGTTCTGTTCAGACGGTGGGAGCCTGCGCCCCGGTTGGCTTGACAAACATAGGAGCGTCCCGATCCGCCGATCCTCGCCTGCCGCGGCGCCCCAGCCAGGCGCGCTGGACGCGCCTGACCAGCCGGGCGGGCCGCCAAGCAGGCATCGCCGGCCAGTCGCGTCCGTCGCGCCCGTCTAGCGCCGCTCGCCCCGGGGGTTGTCGGCGGATTGGGCCTAACTGCCCGGTTGGTAGTTGAGGTAGATCAGCACCAGGCCGATCCCGGCGAAGACCAAGCCGGTCAGGGCCAGCGGCAGCGTGCCACCGTTCCAAGCCTTGCGGTTGGCGATGGCCCGCAGCCGGAACCAAATCCCCGCGGCCGCGAGCAACACGACCCCTACCCCGAACACCGCCAACGACACCAGCAAACCCAGATCGTCCACGCGGACTCCTCTCCAACGAGCGCCGCAGCCACCCGGCGCGCCGCCGATTCTAACAACCCCCGCCCCGGGCGGCGCCAACTCCGCAGAACTCGCCCCGTCCGGGAGAACCGTCGAGGTACGCGCCCCGTCCGCCCGCCCGAGCTTTTCGGATTGTCCCGGGCCGGAGGCGGCGGCCTGGAGGGGCGGGGCGGGCGGCTTCTCACAGTCTGAGAAGGCCAAGAGTCTGCCCTGCGGCGGGCGGGGGCCGGGGATAGCTTCGTGGCGACCGCGCCGGGGGGAATCGGGCCGCCCGGCCGCAACTTCGGGGGACAACCATGACGCAAACCACACCAGCACCAGCACCGGCCGCCAACCAGGCTGCCAGCCAGGCCGCCAGCCAGGCTGCCAGGCCAAGCGCGCAGCCAGGCTCAGCGCCCCCCGGCCTTAGCCAGATGGCCCAGGATGCGGCGGACTTCCTGTCCGCGCTGATCCGCATCGACACCACCAACACGGGCGAGGAATCCACCACCAAGGGCGAGCGCGAGGCGGCCGAATACGTCATCGGGCAACTCCAAGACATCGGCCTGACGCCGAAACTCTACGAATCGGGGCCGAGGCGCGCCAATGTGGTGGTCAGAGTCGCGGGGCAGGACGCGACCAAACCGCCGCTGGTGGTCCATCAACACCTGGACGTGGTGCCCGCGCTGGGCGACTGGCAAAATCCGCCCTTCGGCGGCGATCTGATTGACGGCGTGATCTGGGGGCGCGGCGCGATCGACATGAAGGACCAGGCCGCAATGGTTCTGGCGGTGCTGCGTGACCTGCACCGGCGGGGGGCCAAGCCAGCCCGGGACCTGATTGTGGTCTTCTTCGCGGACGAGGAGAACGGCGGCATTTACGGCTCGCAGTGGATGGTGGCCCACCACGCCGATGTCTTCCACGGGGCCAAAGAGGCGATCAGCGAACTGGGCGGGTTCTCGGCCTGGATCGCGGGCCACAAGGTTTACCTGGTGGAGACGGCTGAAAAGGCGATCGGCTGGATGCGGCTGACGGCGTCGGGGACCGGCGGGCACGGCTCGTTTGTGAACAACAACAACGCCGTGGCCAAACTGGTGACCGCGCTGGCCCGCTTGGACCAGCACCACTTCCCGGCCCGCCTGACCAAGACGATGCGCGATTTCCTGGCCCAGCTCAGTCAGATCATGGGCAGCCCCATCCACGTCTCCGACCCAGAAGCGGTCAAAGCCATGCTGGAGCGGGCCGGGGACACCGGCGCGGTGGTGGCCGCCGCCCTCGGCACGCACCTCAACCTGACCAGCTTGGAGGCCGGCGGCAAAGCCAATGTGGTGCCGCCCACGGCCAGCGCCACCGTCGACATGCGCCCCATGCCCGATCAACGCGACGCCGCCTGGCACATGGTGGAACGCCTGGTCGGCAAGGACATCAAGATCGAGCGTTTGAATGACCACATCGGCATGGAAGCGCCTGATGACGGCCCCATCTATCACGCTATGGGCGCCAGTTTGACGCGGCTCGACCCGGGCGTGCCGGTGCTGCCGTTCATGATGCCAGGCGGCACTGACAACAAATCGCTGGCCCCGCTGGGCATCGCCGGCTACGGTTTCACGCCGCTGAACCTGCCTCAGAACTTCGAGTTCTGGCGCATGTTCCACGGCGTCGACGAGCGCGTGCCGGTCAGCGCCCTGGCCTTCGGGGTCGAGGCTCTGCGCGGCTTCCTCACCACCTACTGAGCGGGGGAGGGCGGCTAGCGATGAGCGCGGTTCCCCGGCCGGGCGCGGCGCGCGCCCCGACCCCCAGCGGCGGGTCGCCCGGTAAGTCGTCTGGTGGGCCGTCTGGTGGGTCGTCCGGCAGCGTGCCCGATGCCGTCCGCTCCGGCGCGCACGGAGCGTCCAGCGGCCGCGCGCCCGCCTCGTCCGCTGGCGGCACGCGACCAGTTGGGGCGCCCGGGGCGCCCGCGACAGCCGGGGCGGCCGGGACAGCTAAGCCAGCCGGGGTGCCGGGGGTTGCCGCGGGGGCCGGCCTGGCCGCCAAACTGCCGCCGTGGCGCTTCATTGGCGCAGTCTTCCTGCTTACCGCCTCGGAGATGGGCGCTAGCATGCTGGCGCTGCCGATCGTGGCGCACGGCATGGGCATGGCCTTGGCGGCTGTGTCGATGATCGCGCTGTGGGCTTTGATGACGTACACCGGCTTGATGATGCTGGAGGTTTGCCTGGCCTTCCCGCCCGGGACGGAGTTCGGGCAGATCGGCCGGACGCTGTTCGG
>JAITJY010000360.1 GCA_031278675.1 Bifidobacteriaceae bacterium | reverse complement strand
ATAGCTGCGGCAGGCGGATCGATGTCCATGGGGGTGAGGACTGATGTGATGTCGACGGTCTTTAGGATGCGGTTCAGCCAGATCACGAGGAGAATCCCTGCTAAGGCCGCGCTGAGCTTGCTGTCCTGGGTGACGGGATGTGGGGTGCGTTGGTTCTCGGAGGCTGTATGACTCAGGCGAGTCGGGAAGCCTTGTTTCGGCGTAGCGGGGGCAGAGTTCATCGCGCTTGGAGGTTGAAGGGTGCGAGGGCTCGGGACATGGTCTCAAGTATCGCATGTAGCTGTAGGTGCGGTGACTCTGGAGGCCCCTGACCTCTTCCGCCAGCGGCCGTGGGCTGTCGAGCTGAGGAACCGTTGCGGCGGCAACCGAGTCACCGCTTCGCGGGTTGAACCGTGGCGGTAGCTACCACCCCATAGATTCCGACGTCGCGGCCGGGCTCCCCCGCGCGGTTGGCTTGGGTGCCGTCCACCGCGCACACGCGGTCTTCAAGTCCTATGTGTCCTCAACACCGTTAGGCTTGGTCCCCAACGAAGAAAAGGAGACCGCCGTGACGAGTTCTGCTGCGCTGGGCGTATGCCAATTAGCAGCGGACACTGCCTTTCGAGTGCTGAGCGCCTCTGGTGCGGTGGCACAGCCCCAGCACCGCCCAGCGATGGTTGGTCGCAGCTACGGCCGGGCTCCGACCGGGCCGGGCGGGTGCCTTGGTCGCCTAGTCGCTTCTGAGGTCAACCCATGAGAGGGTTGTCCGGGAGATTCTTACCCGGTCCCGCGCGTGGCGCGGCGACTCTCATGGCAGGGACCGTTGCCGCGCAGGTTGTAGCGCTTGGGGCCTTGCCGCTTATCGGCCGTGTGTTTACCCCGGCTCAGTTCGGCGTCTATTCGCTTCTAGTCAGCGCGACCGGCCTGGTTGCGCCTGCGGTGAGCATGAGACTCGAGGCCGCAGTTCTGTTACCCTCCGACCACGGTGAAGCATCGGCTCTGGCTCGGCTCGCGCTCGCCGTGTCGTTTGGCATGTCGGCCGTGGGAGGCGTAGTCATTTGGGTGTTGATTCGAATGGGGCCACTGGCCGGCCTTGGTGGTCTGCCGTTTGCACCGCTATGGGCAACCTTAACTTTGGCTCTCGGCGGGGTGTTCGCCGTCTTCGGGGGTATTGCGCTGCGGGAGCGCATGTACCGTCCGATCGCGACCCGGTCGGTGCTCCAAAACGTGGCCAGCGCGTGTCTCCAGGTGGCTGCGGGCCTTCTCAAACTGGGTTCAATAGGCTTGGTGGCCGGAGCCACGATCGGCAAGGCCGTCGGGATCGCTGCCTTGGCGGCTATCAGCCGGCCATACCTCGCCAGCACCGGTGCCCATAGTGTGTCGCGAGTCGCGAGAGTCTACTGGCGGTACCCGGCAGTATTTGCGCCATCGGCGGTCGTGAACAGCGTAGGGCTGATGGCCCCTTTGATCTTTGTTGCGGCGCGCTTTGGCGTTGACGCTGGTGGACAGTTCGGCATGGCGGAACGAATCATGGCAGCTCCGGTGTCTCTAATTGCTGGTGCTGCATCGCAGGTGCTAGTCGCAGAGATCACGCAGCGTAGGAGGCAAGGTGTAGCAGGTACGCTCAGGCTGTTCCTCCGGGCTTCTGCCGTGCTTGCGGGGTTAGGAACGGCGCTGTTCGTGATGGTTTGGCTCGCGGCAGAGCCGGCAGTGGAGCTCGTGCTTGGTCCTGGATGGACGCAATGCGCCTCTGTGCTTCCGATAATGGCCGCTACAGCGGCATTGCGCTTGGTCGGTAACCCTGCCGGGGCTCTCCTGATGGTCTTACAGAAAGCCCGCGAGACCGTTATTCTGGATTCCCTCCGTATTGCCCTTGTTGCAGGTGCGATCTGGATGTCAATCGCGTTCGACTTGTCCTTCTTACAGTCAACCTCAGCCATCTACGGAGCGCTCGCTTTGAACTACATCTTCTATTGGTGCGCTTGCTTGCTGGCTGCCCGCGCTACCGAAACGTGATGCATCACGGCCCGCCGGTAGTGTTGCTCCCCAGGCTGTGACCTTGGGAGCACCGACCGGGAGCGCTTTCTCCACTCCACACCCGGCCCTGCCCTGGCGGGTCAGCCCCGACGGCCCAGGTCTATGTGGCTTGGCGATCTGAAGGGTAGGCGGGTGCGACGGCCTCTCTTGTCCCACCAGTGCCACTATGCTGATGCGGTGCGTTTGTCTGTCATCGGATGTGGATATCTTGGAGCCGTCCATGCGGCGGCGATGGCTTCTCTTGGGCATTCGGTGGTCGGGATCGACTCCGACCGTTCCAAGGTTGCGCGGTTGCAAGCGGGCGAGGCGCCTTTTTTTGAGCCGGGGCTGCCCGAACTGCTGCGGGAGGGTCTGGCCTCAGGGCGGTTGCGCTTCACTTCCGACCTTGACGCCGCTGCGGCCTGCCGGCTCCATTTTGTTTGTGTGGGGACGCCACAGCGCGCCGACGGGCTCGGCGCGGATCTGGGGGATCTTGAGGCCGTTGTCACCTCGTTGGGGCCGAAGCTGCGCAACGGTGCGGTGTTGGTGGGCAAGTCGACCGTGCCGGTTGGGACCGCTCGCCGTTTGGCTCGCGCCGTCAGCGCTGCGGGGGCTGAGCTGGTGTGGAACCCAGAGTTCCTGCGCGAAGGCCACGCGGTAAGCGACACCCTGGCACCGGACCGGATTGTCTATGGGTTGGCCACCCCGCCGTCCAGCGCAGGCAGTGGTGTCATCGATGAGCTCTACCAGCCGATGTTGGACGCTGGCGTGCCGCGGTTGACGATGTCTTTCGAGTCTGCTGAATTGGTGAAGACTTCTGCAAACTCATATCTGGCGTTGCGGGTCAGTTTCATCAACGGTGTGGCTGATATGGCGGACGCGGCGGGGGCGGACGTTACGGATGTGGCGTCCGCCCTTCGCCTCGACGAGCGGATCGGAAGGCTGTTTCTGAATCCGGGCCTGGGCTTCGGTGGGGGATGCCTGCCGAAAGACCTCAGGGCGCTGACGCTCCGGGCGGAGCAGCTAGGCGTCCCAAAGACTGCAAGCTTGCTGGCCGCTGTCGATCAAATCAACTCGGCCCGACCGGACCGGGTGGTAGACCTGGCGGCTGAGGCGCTGGGCGGGTCCGTCGCGGGGCACCGGGTCGCGGTGTTGGGGCTCTCTTTCAAGCCGCTGTCAGACGACATCCGGAACAGCCAGTCCGTGGTACTGGCGAAGCGTCTCGCGGCAGCAGGGGCTGAGGTGGTGGCAACGGATCCGCAGGCGGCGCGGTTGGCGCGGCAGGAGCACTCCTCGCTGGGTTACGCGACCACAGTCAGGGAAGCGGTGGCCGGCGCCGACCTGGTTGTGTTGGCGACAGAATGGGAGGAATACCGGTCTTTGAACCCAGTCGCGGTGGCCACCTGGACCCAAGCGCGGGCGGTGGTCGACGCCCGCCTGGTCTTAGACCCGGCTGAATGGTCAGCCGCGGGC